>NZ_BAAJYR010000479.1:0-2421 GCF_057546605.1 Acidovorax sp. KPB24-03
AAAAATTTCGTTGTCCATTTTATTTATCTTCAAGGCGGATTAGGAGCAACATTTATAGGATATGCAGTTGATATTTGCCCACTATATTTAGGATGCGAAGGCGGACAAAAATCCACCCGTATTTCCACGCCATCTCTGACACCAATAGCGTATGGAGAATTCCATTTTCCTGCGTCAGTAATGGGAGCTGGATCAGTTGCTACATCCGAAACATGATGGAGTATGTCAGCATCTGTCCAGTGGGCTGGGGAACTCTGTTTTTCCTGGTTTATTAGCGCCACAACGATGGCGATTAAGAATGTGATCTTTTCGATGCCCAGTGAGGTCAGTGGCACAGGGGGCTGAGCCAAGTGAGTCAGCATAGGAAATTGGATTAATGCCATATCGATGTAAATTCACTCCGCCCGCCAACCCAATCGGATCAGGCGTCGTGAACGTCCCCAGGTCCGGGTCGTAGTACCGGAACGTGTTGTAGTGCAGCCCCGTTTCCCGATCCAGGTACTGCCCCTGAATCCTCAGGTTCTGTGGGGCCGCCGCCGTCTGCTGGCTGGCCGGTTGCATCGCGAATGCCAGCCACTACGCCACCACCGCTCTGCTCTACGCTTGGTACAAGGCGCACTCCAACACCAGATTGTCGTTTGAGCCCAATATCTCATCCCAAAGGCCGATTCAATTAAACATGCATATGCTTGAGGGGCACATTCAACTAAGACTTAGAGACAGGTCAATCTCGATCAATCGAAATTAAATTTCTTGAATACAAATTAAAAACATAATCAGATTGGTCTTTTGGAAAAGCAACAAGCGAATCACGAACGTGAATAAACCAATCAAAAGATTTATCAAAAATGTAAAGCAATCCGCTGCTATACACCTCAGACCTCATAGGATCATAGAAATACTCGGAAAGATCTCTTGATTCGGCACAAAAGAATCTATGGGGACCATTTTTATCAAATCGTCCTCCTTCAAACCAAAAAATAGTATTGGCATCTTTAAAAAAGGGCGCGAGGAGCACGCTTCTATCGCAGGTCACGGAATGCAAATGGCCATCAATATAAGGACCAGAAAAATTAAAACTCCATTTTCTCTTTTCAGAGAACTTGCGTATTGAAGTATCAAAAACGGGTTTTTTATACACGTGTGTCCCACGGAAAAATTTGTACAAAAAAACTTTGTGCATTTTTCCTGCAAGCACTGAATCCAACGATCGGCCAGGGATGTTTAGCTCATGCTTCACATTAATCACCAAAAAATATGATCCCAGTCTCTCCCATTATTATCTTTTTACTTAATTTTGGAAGGCCCTTACTTATCCCACCGTCAACCTAGCCCTTTAAAATTCTTCTTAGGCAGGAAGGCAATGCTCGGCTCTATCTTTACCAAGCTGTGGCTTATACCGCCAAAAACGGAATTTTTCAAAAATGCTAGAATCTTCCAACAAAAAATACGTCCTCATAAGAGAATATTTTTTTCCGACTGTTTGGTATAAATATTAGAGAACTCTCGTCTGACGGGTAAAAAAAAATCAGTCCAGTTATTGACAAGAGTACTCTTCTGAACCATGCACGCGCTTCGAGCACCCCAAAAGAAAATCACCAATTCATACGATCGCAATTCTTTTTTAAAGAAACGGCTTCCCTCCGCCTCGCTCGAAAAATCCAAAGTCAATTTCCTCAGAACCCCTTTGTCGGCAAAAGGCATTTTCATCAAATGAAAAAATTCATTTGATATATGCACTTTCCATAACTCAAGGCTTTGAGCGGGATCAAAAAAAAACAAGCGCCGTCTTATCACCTTCAGAAATTTTGCAATCCGATGAATTAATTCGCCATGCATCCGGAAATTTGTCTTCGTCGAATCGACACCCCATATCATTCTCCATCATAAAACACATGTCCAGCTCCGCCGGAGGACTTACCGCTCTCCCAGTCTTTCCACTTTATATGAGGAATATTATTCTCTGGCGCATTCACCGTGTGCGATTCATTTGGATGGTGCTCATATCCCTTTTTATAAGGCGTTTCCGTGTATGTAGGCTTATTTTCAATATTTCCCTTGGCGGCTTTCAATAGGCTTTCAGCATCAGCCTTGTTTGCGGTTCGGAAATTGGATTTCCCGCCAGACTTAATTGATTCAACTGCTTTCTTCCATTGAGGACTACCGGGACGAATGACTGGGAGATTTGTAGCGTTCCCAACCTCATCACCAGTTAGTCCACATTTGATCCATCCCCAAGGATCCACCCAAGCGATCGGATTTGGCGCATACCCATGCAGGTTGAGTCCCCCCGCCAGCCCAATCGGATCAGGCGTCGTGAACGCCCCAAAATCCGGGTCGTAATACCGGAACTGTTGTAGTGCAGCCCCGTTTCCCGGTCCAGGTACTGCCCCTGCATCTCAGGTTCTGCGGGGCCCGCCG
>NZ_BAAJYR010000480.1:0-2417 GCF_057546605.1 Acidovorax sp. KPB24-03
GGCCACGGGTGCGGGGGCCGGCGCATGGACCGGAGGGCGCGCCACCGGGGCCGGCACGTGCGGCACGGAGGGGCCGGCCACGCCGTGGGGCGCGAGGCCCTTGCTGGGCATGCCGACGGCCACGTGGTCGTTGATGCGCCAATACACGGCGGTCACCAGAATGTCGAAGCGGGTCTTGGCGGTCTGGGCGATGAGCGCCTCGATCTCGCTCAGGCGGACGGTCTCGCCGCCGTATTCGCGGGCCAGGTCCATCATCACCAGGAACTGGCGGCCGCGCTGGTCCAGGGACAGCACCTTGAATTTGTAGCCCGCGGACAGCACGCCCGCGCGGACCATGGCATCGCGCACCACGGTGTAGAGCAGTTCGCGCCGCTCCATGCGCTCGTTCTTACGGTTGGCCGCGTGTTCGGCCGCAGGCTCGGCCGTCGGTTTGCCGGGGCCGCGTCCGGGCACCAGGGGCACCGTGGCGTCTGCATTCAGCAGACCGGAGGGCTCCACCGCCGGGCGCTGCCGGGGCGCAGGGGGTTTGCGGTTGAACCAACTGAAAAGTGACATGCCGTGCCTTTTTCGGATAGCGCCAAAAGTTCGAAAACGAGTGTAACGCGCGCTCCGGGAGCCAATGGCTTTCCCGCGTCCGCAGGCCCCGGCACGGGCCCGATGGGGGCTCAGGTGTCAGGTCGCAGCAACACGCCGGCGGCGGTTGCCGAGGCGCTTGGACAGCACCGAACCCATGGCCATGGCCAAGCTGAGGGCCACGGCCGGCTGGCGGTTGGAGAGCTCGGAAAACCGCAGCGCCGTCAGGTTCCAGAGCTTGGACGGTGCGCCTGCCTGCACGGTGGCGGTGCGGGGCTTGTGCGAGAAGAAGGCGCTTTCGCCCACCACGGAGCCGGGGCCGACGATCGCCAGGCGCAGGCGGTCTTTTTCGTCTTCGTAATGCACGCTGAGGCTGCCGCTTTCCACGAAGTACAGTGTGCGGTCGCTGGCGCCTTGCGTGAACAGGGTGTGGCCGGTGGTGAGCGACATGGGCAGCAGGTAGCCCGACAGCAGGTCCCATTGCTCCGTGGTCAGCGGGTTCATCATGCTGTCTTCCGCTGGCGCCTGGGCAATGGCCTGCACGAGACCCGTGAGGTCCATTTTGGGGGTGTGGGATGACAGCACAGCATTCATAGTGGCGCGGAAGTTAAGCCCGATGCGTTCGGTGCACAAGCACTCTTTACCACTCCTTACAAAACGCCACCGTCCCGCGGGTGTTTCATTTCCCGATGCAGAAGCTGGAGAAGATCACGCCCAGCAGATCGTCGGAGGTGAATTCCCCCGTGATGGCACTGAGGGCCTGCTGCGCCAGCCGCAGTTCCTCGGCCAGCAGATCAAGCGCCGGGCCCGGCGAATGCAGCTGCGCCGCGGCCTCCATCAGGTGGCCGTCCACTGCTTGGAGCGCCTGCACATGCCGCGCGCGCGCGATGTAGACGCCCTCGGGGGCCGACTGCCATCCGGCCACGTCCAGCAGCAGGCGGCGCAGTGCGTCCAGCCCATCGCCTGTGCGGGCCGACAGGTGGACCGCCGGCCGGTCCGGCATAGCGGCAGCGCTGTGGCCCGGTGCCTGATCGGTTTTGTTCCACACGTCGATCACCGGCACATGGCCGGGCAGCGTCCGGGCGATGGTGCCGGCGATGTCGGCGTCGGCCGCCCGGTAGTCGGCCGCATCGGCGCGCGTGAGGTCGTGCAGGAAGAGCACGGCGTCGGCCGCGGCGATCTCGTCCCAGGCGCGCGCGATGCCGATCTTCTCCACCTCGTCGTCGCTCTCGCGCAGGCCCGCCGTGTCGATCACGTGCAGCGGCACGCCCTCGATCTGTATGGTCTGCTGCACCTTGTCGCGCGTGGTGCCGGCAATGGGCGTGACGATGGCCAGCTCGGCGCCGGCCAGGGCATTCAGCAGCGAACTCTTGCCGGCGTTGGGCTGCCCGGCGATCACCACCTTGATGCCCTCGCGCAGCAGCGCGCCCTGGCGCGTGCGCTGCATGACGGCGGCCAGCGTCTGCTGCAGATTCGACAGCTGCCCGCTGGCGTCTGCCTTGCGCAGGAAGTCGATTTCTTCTTCGGGAAAGTCGAGCGTGGCCTCCACCAGCATGCGCAGGTGGATGAGCGCATCGCGCAGGCGGTGGATCTCGTGCGAGAACGCGCCCGCCAGGGAACGGCTGGCGCTGCGCGCCGCGGCTTCGGTGCTCGCATCGATCAGGTCGGCAATGGCTTCGGCCTGCGCCAGATCGATCTTGTCGTTGAGGAAGGCCCGTTCGGTGAACTCGCCCGGCTGCGCCAGGCGCAGGCCGGGCAGGCGGGCCCGGCCGCTGGCCGCATCGGCCTGGGCGGCGGCTTCCAGGCAGCGCGCCAGCAGCAACTGCAACACTACGGGGCCGCCG
>NZ_BAAJYR010000481.1:0-2412 GCF_057546605.1 Acidovorax sp. KPB24-03
GGTGCTGGACAACGCCCTGCTCGAAGGCATCCGGGCGCAATGCGATGCCGCGCGGCGCGATGCAGCGCGAAAAGCCGACCGCCGTGGCGGCGAGATCACCACCGCCACGGAATCGCCCGCGATGCGCTTCGCATGGGAGCAGCTGCGCGCCCAGCCGCACACCGGCGTGCAAGCCCTCGCCCTGCTGCAGCACGCCTTGCTGAGCGAGCCGCTGCAAGAGGCGAACAATGGCCCCGCCACGCCATCGGTCGGCACCGATGGAGAACACGTGCACGCCCAGGGCAGTGCCTTCCACGTGGCCCTGTACAAGGCCCTCAACCTGCTGCACGACGGGGACCCGGCCAACGCCACCAACAGCCGGGCGCTGTTCAACCTGCTGCGCGATGTGGCCCAGCACCTCGAATGGCGCGACCGGATGAAGCTGCTGGGCCAGAAGACCTACGGTGTCAACCTCGGCCCGCTGTCGGCGGCCGCGGCGATCACGAGCGCCGTGGGCCTGGGCGTCAAGCTCATCGGCGGCGTGCAGCACAACGAGGACCGCATCCTGGAGCTGTACCGGGGCCGCACCGGCATGTACCTGCAGATCACGTCCCAGTCCACCAACCAGGTACAGGCCGGTGCCGGGGTGAACACCGGCTACTCGGTCGCGATGGACACCGACCAGGCCAGCTTCGGGGTGACCGGCGGGGCCGACTGGCGCTGGCGCGGCGAGCGGAGCGTGGAAAACGGCGTGCAGATGCGCATGCCCCGGCTGACCAAGAACCGCGAGCCCCAGCTGGACGCGCAGTTCATCGACGCGCTGGAGCATCTGTTCGACATGGCGGCCCCCACCGGGGATGGGCAGCCGGCCCGCCGGGACTGGATGCGGGAGCTGCTGGCCCACCATCCCGAGCTGAGCATGGGGATCATCGACGACGCGCAGCGCAGCAGCATGGGCACCGAGACCAACGTGTCGCTCAGCGCGGGCGTGCGGGTGGGCGAGGTGGCGGGCAAGGGGCGGCGGGCCGGCGTGTCAGCGGGCGTGGGCGTCAAATCCCGGCAGGACAACGGCCAGACCCGCACCACGGTGGCCGGCTACATGACCACCATCTACCGCGATGCCACGGCCCAGATGAAGGTGGAGGTGTCGGGCCGCGCCACGCTGGGGGTGCAGTTCGCGGAATCCGTGCAGGACGATCCGAAGAACGGCCCGCGCCAGAAGGCCAGCGGCAGCCTGGGGCTGCTGGATGCCAGCTACGGCCGGGAGCTGGTCTCCAAGGCCGTGACCCACTTTTGCACGCTGTTCGTGTTCGACGACGAGATCGACCCGATGCGCAGCGACCGCGCCACCGATGTCTCGGAGTTCGACGTGTTCCAGCAGCTCGTGCGCGACGAGTGGGACAGCTGGTCCGCCTACGGGGTGGGCAAGCTGGGCGCTGCGGTGGAGGACGACTTGAAGCATGCCGCGTCCGAGCTGCAGCTCGAACATTTCATGGAGCAGACCCGGGCGTTCGCACAGGGCAACGGCCTGGCGGCCATGTTCGCCGACAAGGCGATGAAGGCGCCCGCCGCCCCCGCGCTGGACATGTTCCGCGCGCTCGCCCGCATGGATGGCGAAGCTGCCAAGGCGCAGTTCGAGGCGGCCTGCGCGGGATACGAAAGCGCAGCCACGGAATTCGAGGCGGCCGGCATGGACCTGCGCTCCACCCGCGCGCATCTGAAGCAGGCACGCAAGGCGCTGGAGGCGGACCAGACGGCCGCCGCCGCGGAGCACCTGGAGCAGGCCGCAGCACGCATGCAGCGCAAGGCGATGGGCAAGACCGGCCGGTCGCCGGTGATGGCGCGCCGAAGGGACGAGGGAGTGGAGCATATGAAGCGCGCTGCGCTGTGCCGGGAGCAGGGAGCCACGCGCCTGCGGGAGGCCCAGGTGCATGCGCAGGGCTTCGACGACCTCGTGGTGAGGGACGAACTGTGGGAGCCCACCCTGCTGCTGCTGCGCGAAAAAGCCAAGATCCTGCGCGAGCGCGGCCTGGACTTCTTCCTGAAGCGACAGAACAACCGGGGTGCCGAGGCCATGCGCACCGTGGCGCAGTGGATCTTGTACGAGCCCGTGCTCCGCGCGGACCCCGGCCATGAGGTGGAGCCGGCCGGGCAATGGAAGGCCACGGCGGCTACGCCTGCGCAAGCGCGCCTGCCCACCGTGCCCGAAGGCGACGAGGAAGGCGAGATCCAGGCCCACCGGGACTGAGCGCGTTCCCGGGCAGCGCCCTCGGCCGCCCTCAGGCGCTGCGTTCGGCCACGGGCTGCGCGTCAGGCGCCTTCGTGTTCATGCTTTGCAGCACCTGGTCCGCATCGCTCCGCAGCTCCTCGGCCAGCCCCACCGCTAGGCCCAGGCGGCGCAGCAGCCACGGGCCGAGCTGGGCATCGAACGGG
>NZ_BAAJYR010000482.1:0-2404 GCF_057546605.1 Acidovorax sp. KPB24-03
CGCCGCCCGTGGCCGCCACGCCGCGGCCCTCCGGCCCCGCGACGGGCAGCCTGTTCCACGCGGCCAGCTACCGGCCGGTGTTCGAGGACCGCCGCGCGCGCCTGGTGGGCGATGTGGTCACCATCCAGATCATCGAGACGGTGTCGGCCAGCCAGAAATCGACCTCCACCGTGGACCGCAAGTCGGGCACGGCGTCGGGCATCACCGCGCTGCCGTTCATCAGTTCGACCAACCTGGGCAAGGCCTCGCTGGGCGCGACCAGCACCAACAACTTCGAAGGCAAGGGCGGCACCGAAAGCACCAACACCTTCACCGGCACCATCACCACCACCGTGATCGACGTGCTGCCCAACGGCCACCTGGTGATCGCCGGCGAAAAGCAGATCGGCGTGAACGACAACGTGGACGTGCTGCGCTTTTCCGGCACGGTGGACCCACGCGCCCTGCAGCCGGGCAGCGTGATCAGCTCCACGCTGGTGGCCAACGCCCGGGTGCAGTCGCGCGGGCGCGGCGCCCAGAGCGAGGCGCAGGCCATGGGCTGGCTGTCGCGGGCTTTCAATTCGGTCACGCCGTTCTAAACGCGCCACCCATCCCCTGTCCGCAATCTGCCGCCACGGCCTGGCGGCAGATTGCTATTATTTTTATAGCACAATGCCCTAGTGATGATTGCACTGGCGGCATTTTTCGCTGGTATTCCCCCGGGGCCGGCCGCCCCAATTGACCGGTAATCCGGCATCTTTTTGGCCCATCCCGTGAAGCGGTCCGCTTTCACAATCGAGGCCATGAAAGCCCTGCCCTCTCCCCTGATTTCGCGCGCGTCGCGGCTCGTGTGGCTGCTGGCCGCCCTGGCCACCCTGTGCGCGGCGTTGCCCGCCCATGCCCTGCGCATCAAGGAAGTGGCGGCCGTGCAAGGCGTGCGCAGCAACCAGTTGACGGGCTATGGCCTCGTCGTGGGCCTGGACGGCACGGGCGACCAGACCACGCAGATGCCCTTCACCACGCAGGCGATGACGAACTACCTGCAGCAGATGGGCATCAGCCTGCCGCCCGGCACGGCGGCGCCCCAGCTCAAGAACGTGGCGACGGTGATCGTCACCGCCCAGCTGCCCGCCTTCGCCCAGCCCGGCCAGACCATCGACGTGAGCGTGTCCTCCATGGGCAACGCCAAGTCGCTCAAGGGCGGCACGCTGATCGCCACGCCGCTGCGCGGCGCCGACGGCGAGATCTACGCCATGGCGCAGGGCAACATGGTCGTGGGCGGTGCCGGGGCATCTGCCGGCGGCAGCAAGGTGCAGATCAACCACCTGAGCGCCGGCCGCATTCCCGATGGCGCACAAGTGGAACGCTCGGTGCCCACCCCGCTGAACGACAGCGACACCATCACCCTGGGCCTGAACGCCTCGGACTTCCAGACCGCCCGCAAGGTGGCCCAGGCCATCAACGGCAAGCTGGGCAACGGCGCCGGCATCGCCACGGCGCTGGACGGCCGCACGGTGCAGGTGCGCGCGCCCCTGGACCCCGGCGCCCGGGTGAACTTCATCGCCGACCTGGAAGAACTGGCGGTGGCCGACTCCGTCCCCTCCGCCAAGGTCGTCATCAACGCCCGCACCGGCTCCATCGTGCTGAACCAGGCCGTGACGCTGGGCCCCTGCGCCATCGCGCACGGCAACCTGTCGATCACCATCAGCTCCACGCCCGTCATCAGCCAGCCCAACCCGCTGTCGCAAGGGCAGACCGTGGTGGCGCAAAAGAGCGACATCACCGTCAAGCAGGAGCCGGGCAACATCATCCAGATGCCGCCGTCGCCGCAGCTGGCCGACGTGGTGCGTGCGCTCAACACCCTGGGCGCCACGCCGCAGGACCTGCTGGCCATCCTGCAGGCCATCAAGGCCGCGGGCGCCCTGAACGCCGAGCTGGAGGTCATCTGATGACCCAGGCCGCCACCTTGCCGTCCCCGCGCCCCGCGGGACAGCGCCCGACCTGACGGGAGACCGCACATGGCCATGACCCTGCCCTCTGCCGCGACCACCACCGCCACCAATGCGCTGGCCGTCGATTCGCGCTCGCTCAACGCGCTCAAGTACGAGGCCGGTCAGAACAGCCCGCAGGCCGCCAAGGAAGCGGCCAAGCAGTTCGAATCGCTCTTCATGCGCGAGATGATCAAGAGCATGCGCGAGGCGACGATGAAGTCCGGCCTCATGGAAGGCGGCCAGGCTGACCTGGGCACGGACATGCTCGACCAGCAGCTGTCCATCCAGATGTCGGGCCGCCAGGGCGGGCTCTCGGAGGCCATCCAGCGCCAGCTGACGCGCCAGATCGGCGGCGGCGATGCCGGCGCCGGCGCCGGCGCCGAGCCCACGTTTTCGGTGCCCTCCACCTTGAGCCTGGGCGCCGCCAGCCAGCG
>NZ_BAAJYR010000483.1:0-2398 GCF_057546605.1 Acidovorax sp. KPB24-03
CGGCAGCAGGTGGTGGAACTGGTAGATGAACCCGAGGTGCTGGTTGCGCAGCTGGCCCTGGCGGTCGGCCGACAACGTGTCGAAGGCCTTGCCCTGCAGCTGCACGCTGCCGGCGGTGGGCGGCATCCAGCCCGCCCGAGCAGGTGCAGCAGCGCTGCTCTTGCCCGAGCCCGAGGCACCGACGATGGCGAGCGTCTCGCCGGCATGCACATCCAGGTCCACCCCTTGCAGCACGGTGACGTCCAGGCGGCCTTCGGTGAAGCGCTTGGTCAGGCCCCGGGCCTGCAGGACCACCGGCCCGCGGGCGGCGGCAGCGGCATGGGGCGCGGCGGCGCCGGGGGTGGACAGGTCATTCATAGCGCAGGGCCTCCGCGGGGTTCACGCGGCTCGCGCGCCAGCTGGGATAGAGCGTGGCCACGAAGGCCAGCACCAAGGAAATGATGCCGATGGGCACGATGTCGCTGCTTTGCGGCTCGCTCGGCATCTTGCTGATGAGGTAGATGTCCTTGGGCAGGAAGCTCGCGTTCAGCGCGTGCTCGATGGCCGGCACGATCACGTCGATGTTCACCGCGATCCCCAGGCCCAGCAGCAGGCCGGCCAGCGTGCCGATGACGCCCACCATCGCGCCCTGCACCACGAAGATGCCCATGATGCTGCCCGGGCTCGCGCCCAGGGTGCGCAGGATGGCGATGTCCGCACGCTTGTCGGTCACGGTCATCACCAGCGTGGACACGAGGTTGAACGCCGCCACCGCCACGATGAGCGTGAGGATGATGAACATCATGCGTTTTTCCAGCTGCACGGCGGCGAACCAGGTGCGGTTCTGCTGCGTCCAGTCGCGGATCAGCAGGTCGCCGGTGAGCGAGTGCGCCAGCTCCTGCGCCACCTGGGGCGCGCGGTGCAGGTCCTTGAGCTTGAGGCGGATGCCGGTCGGGCCCTCCAGGCGGAAGATGCGCTCGGCGTCCTCATGGTGCAGCAGCACCAGCGCCGAGTCGTATTCGTAATGCCCCGAGTTGAACGTGCCCGCCACCGTCATCTGCTTGAGGCGGGGCACCACGCCCGCGGGCGTCACCTGCCCGCCCGGCGCGATCAGCGTGACCGCGTCGCCCAGGCGCACGCCCAGGGCACGGGCCAGTTCGCTGCCCAGCACCACGCGGAACTCGCCCGGCACCAGGGCCTTGAGGGCGTCGACGTTGGCGGCGGCCAGGTCGGTCACCTCGCCTTCGCGCAGCGGGTCGATGCCGCGCACCAGCGTGCCCTTCATGTCCTCGCCGCGCGCCAGCAGCGCCTGCGCAGAGACGAACGGCGCCGCGCCCACGACCTCGGGGTTGGCCCGCGCCTGGGCCAGCGTGCGCGGCATGTCCGGTAGCGCCGCGCCGTGGGGGGCGAAGATCTCGATGTGCGAGACCACGCTCAGCATGCGGTCGCGCACCTCTTTCTGAAAGCCGTTCATCACGCTGAGCACGATGATGAGCGCCGCCACGCCGAGCGCGATGCCCAGCATGGAGACGCCCGAGATGAACGAGATGAAGCCGTTGCGCCGCGTGGCGCGCCCGGCCCGGGTGTAGCGCCAGCCCAGGGCCAGCTCGTAGGGAATTTGCATGGGTGTGATGGAAGGCCCGCCGCCGCTCTGGAAATGTCGGCCACCGGGCGGCGCCGATTGTGGCATCCCGGACAATACGCCCATGTCGGACACCCCCCATTTGCTCATTCCGTTCGCGGCCAGCCCCTCGGACGGATGCCAGCAGGCCTTGCAGGACCTCGCCCTGCCCCACCTCGACCGGCTGCTCGCCCGCCTGCCGGCCCCCGCCACCGACCCCGGAGACGAAACCGATTTCATCCCCCCCCACGAGCGCGCCCTGGCCCGCCACCTGGGTTTGCCGGCCACCAGCCGCCAAGCGCCCTGGGCCGCCTGGCACCAGCGCCAGACCGGCGTCACTGGCGCCGATGGCGATGGCGGCACGGCCTGGGCCTTCGTCACGCCCTGCGAATGGCGCGTGACCACCGAGCACGTCACCGTCGGCGATCCGGCCGCGCTGCGCCTGGACGAGGCCGCATCGCGCGCGCTGCTGGCCATCGTGGCGCCCTGGTTCGCCGAGGACGGCATCGTGCTCGCCTATGAGCAGCCCACGCGCTGGCTGGCGCGCGGCGCCGTGTTCGAAGGGCTCGCCACCGCCTCGCTGGACCGCGTGATCCAGCGCGACGTGCGCGCCTGGATGCCCGATGCGCTAAAGGCCCGCCTGCTGCACCGCCTGCAAAGCGAGATGCAGATGCTGCTCTACACCCATGCCTTCAACGACGCGCGCGCGGCGCAGGGCCTGGGGCCGGTCAACTCCTTCTGGGTGCACGGCACCGGATCGCTGCCGCCCGCCGCCCCGGGCGCGGCACCGGCGGCCCC
>NZ_BAAJYR010000484.1:0-2296 GCF_057546605.1 Acidovorax sp. KPB24-03
GGCGTTGTCGATCAGGCCGCGCGGCGCAGCAGCAGGTCGTCGTAGTAGCTCGTGAAGCCCTCGAAGAACCAGAGCAGTCGCGTGTAGTTCTCCTGGGTGTAGTCGTACTGAGCGAACTCCGCCGGGCGCAGGCGCTTGACGTTCCAGGTGTGGAAGTGCTCGTGGCTCACCAGCCCGAGCAGCGTGTTGTAGCCCTCGGGCGCGCGTGCCTGGCCGATGCGCGGCAGGTCGCGCCGCCCGCAGATCAGCGCGGTGGAGTTGCGGTGCTCCAGGCCCCCGTAGCCGTCGTCCACCACGTTCAGCAGGAACAGGTAGTTCTGGTAGGGCGGCTTGCCGCTGCCGTGCCAGAAGCGGATGCCGGCCTCGCAGATGCGGCGCACGTCGGCCACGATGCGGTTGCCGTCGAATGAAGGCGCGGCGCCTGCGATCACCAGCCGGTGCGGCACGCCGCAGGCCGTGAAGCGGATGCTCCAGAACGGGCCCATTTCCACGGGGCAGTCCACCAGTTCGTCGTAGTGCTCGGCGCGGTAGGTGCCGAAGCCGGCGCGCGTGGTCTTCTCGGCGGCGAGCCCGGTGGCGACGGACCAGCGCGCCACGGCGGGCGTGCTCACGATTTCCAGGTCGTGTCGCGCCGCCTCCTGGCCGTGCACGCGCAGGCACAGGCTGGTGCCGTTGAAGAAGCCGCGCGTGGCATCCAGAAAGGCGGTTCGCACCGAGGTGTCGTAGGCGCAGACTTCGTACGTCAGCACCAGCGGGTGGTCGTTGCGGCACTGCACCTCCCAGCGGCACTTGTCCATCTGGGCGAGGGGCACGTCCTTGCCGTCCTGCTGCGCGCGCAGGTTCTGCAGGTTCTTGGCGAATTCGCGCACCAGGTAGCTGCCGGGAATCCAGACGGGCAGCGACAGCGCCTGCCGGGCCGCGGGCTTGGCCACCGTCAGCGTCACGCTGAACAGGTGGGCGTGCAGTTGCGCGGGCTCGACGCGGTAGTGGACGGCGGGGTGGGCGTGGCGAAGGGCGGACATGGTGCGTGCGGCGCTGAAGGTCGGGGAAGGCCCGGGCCGGCGCAGGGAGTGGTCCGCGCCGCCCGGCGGTCAGGAGCGTGCGCCGCGGCAGCCGCCGCGCACGCCGGGGCTCAATTGCCGGAGCCGCCGGCGTCGGCCATGCGCTTTTCGACTTCCTGCGCGTTGATCGCGCCCGGCACGCGGGAGCCGTCGGCGAAGATGATCGTCGGCGTGCCGGTGATCTTGTGCTTCTTGCCGAAGGCCAGGTTGCGCTGCACGGCCGCGGTGTCGCAGCTGGCGGCGGGTGCCGGCTTGTCGCGCACCATCTGGTCCTGCCAGGCCACCACGCGGTCCTTGGCGCACCAGATGTTGCGGGACTTCTCGGCCGAATCGGGGCTCAGGATGGGATACAGGAACATGTACACGGTGACGTTGTCCACGTTCTGCAGGTCCTTCTCGAAGCGCTTGCAGTAGCCGCAGTTGGGGTCCTCGAACACCGCGATCTTGCGCTTGCCGTTGCCGCGCACGATGGTGAAGGCATCCTTGAACGGCAGCGCGTCGAAGTCCACCGCGGTGAGCTTGTTGATGCGGTCTTCGGTCAGGTTGCGCCGGGCCTTGGTGTCGATCAGCTCGCCCTGGATCAGGTAGTTGCCCTTGGCATCGGTGTAGAACAGGTCGGTGCCGATGCGCACCTCGTACAGGCCCTGCATGGGCGTGCTGCGCACCTCGTCGATCTTCTCCAGCTGCGGAATGCGGTCGGACAAGGCCTTGCGGATGACCGTTTCCTGGGCGAACGCGCCGAGGGACAGGGTGAGCGCGGCGCCGGCCAGCAGGGAGGAGATCAGTTTCATGCGATTCTTTCGTTCTTCAACTCGTTGTTCATCAATGCGCCGCGGCGCTCGCCAGCGGCCCGCCTTGCGGCCCTTCGGTCCATCCCGTCAGCGCAGGCCCATGGCCTGGCGCGTCACCCAATCCTTGAGCGGGCCGCTGCGCTCGAAGCCCTTCATGCCCCAGTTGCGCAGCGCCATCAAAGGCCCCTCGCTGCGCGAGAAAAGCTGCTGCAGCCCGTCCATCGTCCAGCCCATCGGCAGCAGGGCCGCCTTGCGTTCGCGCTCGTACTGGCGCAGCAGCCGCAGGTCGCCCACGCCGCGCCAATAGTCGCGCCCGTTCAGCACGCGGGCCAGCGCCTGCGCATCGCCCAGCCCCAGGTTCAGGCCCTGGCCGGCCAGCGGATGCACGTTGTGCGCCGCATCGCCTGCCAGCGCCCAGCTGCGCGCGGCGCCCGATTGGCCCGG
>NZ_BAAJYR010000485.1:0-2288 GCF_057546605.1 Acidovorax sp. KPB24-03
CGACTGCGCGGCCGGCGAGCGCTGGCTGGCGGTGGGCGACGCCGCCCCTCGCCTTCGACCCGCTGTCGTCCAAGGGCATCGGCAACGCGCTCTATACCGGCATGCGCGCGGCACAGGCGGTGCTGGCGCACGGGGCGGGCGACCTGCAGGCGCCGCAGCGCTATGCCGACCACCTGCGGGACATCCACCGGGTGTACCGCAAGCAGCTGCAGGGCTTCTACGCGATGGAAACGCGCTGGCCCGGTTCCGCCTTCTGGGCGCGCCGGCAGGCGGGCCACCCTGTCGCGCAGGGGGCAGTGCCGGGCACGCCGGGCGGCAAAGCGGTGGCTACACTGCCTTGGCCGCCCGCGCAGCCAACGGCCACCGGCCGCGAGAACCCATCCAACGGAATCCCGCCACCGCCCTGGTGAAAATTGCGCAGGCAGCTATCGAAAACATAGCGCCATCGGAGGCTTTATGCGCGTGCAAGGCAAATCCATCATCGTCACCGGCGCCGGCAACGGCATCGGCGAAGGCATCGCCAAGCGGCTCGCAGCCGAGGGTGGCCGGGTCATCGTCAACGACATCCAGGCCACCGGGGGCCAGCGCGTGGCGGCCGAGATCCGCGCCGCGGGCGGCACGGCGGACTTCTTCGCCGCCGACGTCACCCGCTCGGCCGACATGAAAGCCCTGGTGGACGAGGCCGTGCGCCTTCATGGCCGGCTCGACGTGGTCGTGAACAACGCCGGCTGGACGCACCGCAACCGCCCCATGCTGGAAGTGAGCGAGGAAGAGTTCGACAAGGTGTATGCCATCAACGTCAAAAGCCTCTACCTCTCGGCCATCCACGCCGTGCCGGCCATGCGCGCCAACCCGGGCACGGCGGGCGGCAGCTTCATCAACATCGCCTCCACCGCCGGCCTGCGGCCCCGCCCGGGCCTCACCTGGTACAACGGGTCGAAGGGTGCGGTCATCACCACCAGCAAGTCGATGGCGGCCGAGCTGGGCCCCGACAACATCCGAGTGAACTGCATCAACCCCGTGTTCAACCCCGACACGGGCCTGGCCGCCGAGTTCGCCGGCGGGCCGGTGGACGACGCGCGCCGCGCCCAATTTCTCGCCTCGATTCCGCTGGGGCGTTTTTCCACCGCGCTCGACGTGGCCAACGCGGCGCTGTACCTGGCCAGCGACGAAGCGGCCTTCGTGAGCGGCGTGTGCATCGAAGTGGATGGCGCCCGCTGCGTCTGATCGCTGCCGGCCGACAGCGGCGCGGCCCATTGCGCCGATAACCCTACCGCACCCCATGCGGCAAAATCCGCCCATGGCTGAACGTGTCATCCCCCTGGTGGACCAGCGCATCGCTGCGCTGCGCCCCGCCGTGCCGCAGGGCCTGTCCGGGATTCCATCGGGATGGCTGACCGACACGCTCGGTCGCCCGCTGCGGGACCTGCGCATCAGCGTGACCGACCGCTGCAACTTCCGCTGCGCGTACTGCATGCCCAAGGAGGTGTTCGACAAGGACTACCCCTATCTGCCGCACAGCGCGCTGCTCAGCTTCGAGGAAATCACCCGCCTGGCCCGCAGCTTCGTCGACCACGGCGTGCGCAAGATCCGGCTCACGGGCGGCGAGCCGCTGCTGCGCAAGCACCTCGAAAACCTCGTCGGCATGCTGGCGCAGCTGCGCATGCCGGACGGCACGGCGACCGACCTCACGCTGACCACCAACGGCTCGCTGCTCGCGCGCAAGGCCCAGGCGCTCAAGGACGCCGGGCTGAACCGCCTCACTGTGAGCCTGGACAGTCTGCAGGACGCGGTGTTCCGGCACATGAACGATGTGGACTTTCCGGTGGCCGAGGTGCTGGCCGGCATCGACGCGGCACAGGCCGCGGGGTTCGCGCGCATCAAGGTCAACATGGTGGTCAAGCGCGGCACCAACGACCACGAGATCGTGCCCATGGCGCGGCACTTTCGCGGCACGGGCGTGACGCTGCGCTTCATCGAATACATGGACGTGGGCGCCACCAACGGCTGGCGAATGGACGAGGTGCTGCCATCCGCCGACGTGATCGCGCGGCTGCAGGCCCACCTGCCCCTGGTGCCCCTGCCCGAACAGGCCCCCGGGGAAACCGCGCGCCGCTGGGGCTACGCCGATGCCACCGGGCGCCACGACCCGGCGCTGGGCGAGGTGGGCGTGATCGGCAGCGTCACGCAAGCGTTTTGCGGCGACTGCAACCGCGCCCGCCTGTCGATGGAAGGCAGTCTCTACCTGTGCCTGTTCGCCACCCAGGGCTGGGACCTGCGCAGCCTGC
>NZ_BAAJYR010000486.1:0-2284 GCF_057546605.1 Acidovorax sp. KPB24-03
CTGCAGGACTGCGCGGCCCTGGCCGTGCGCCAGGCCCAGGCCCGCGCCAGCCAGCGCACCATCGACCTGGTGCTCACGGGCGACGGCGCCGGCGGCCCGTGGGAGGCCGAGCTGGTGACGCTGGCGATCACCAACCTGATCGACAACGCCATCGACTTCGCGCCCGCCGGCAGCGCGGTGCGCGTGGAATTGCATGGCCCGGTGGTGGCCGTGCAGGACGCGGGCCCCGGCGTGCCGGACTATGCGCTGCCGCGGCTGGGCGAGCGCTTTTTCACCACCGCGCGGCCGGGTGGAGAGCGCAGCGGCTCGGGCCTGGGCCTGGCCATCGTGCGCCGGATCATGGCGCTGCACGGGGGAACGATGGCAGTGCGCAACACCCAGCCCGGGCTGCGGGTCGAACTCGCCTTTCCAGCCGCCTGACGGCGGCGCACCGGCCACCGGGCCGGCAGCGCGCTGCTGCACTTCACCGTGCGCTCACAAACTTCATTTCCGCCTCACGCCCGCTCACCACACTGCCCTCCACATCCACTGGCGGAGAGCCTCCTTGAAACACCCCCTGTTCACCAAACTGGCCGCGCTCGCGGCCATCACCCTGCTCCTGCTGTTCGGCCTGGGCCTCATCGAAGACGTGGTGCGCGACCGCCAGCGCTACCGCACCCTCACCGCCGATGGCGTGGCGCGCAGCCTGGCGGGTTCGCAAACCCTGCTGGGGCCGCTGATCCACAGCGCCTGCGTGGAAAGCTGGGATGCCGTGACCGGCACCGGCAGCGAGCGCACCACGGTCGAGAAACGGCGCGAGTTCGTGCTCACCGCCATGCCGGACACCCTGCAATTGCGCGCCGGCACCGCCATGCAGGAGCGCTCGCGCGGTGTGCACAAGGTCAACACCTACGCCCTGAAGGCGCATGTCGCCGCCGAGTGGTCGTCGCTCGCGAGCCTGCGGCCGGACACCACCGTGCAGGGCTCGCGCATGCAATGCGGCGCACCCCTGCTGATGATGGCGGTGGGCGATGCGCGGGGCATCCGCGCGGCCCAGCTCACCATCGGCGGCCAGGCGCTGGCCCTGAAGCCCGGCACCTTCCACCCCGCCTACCCCCGAGGCCTGCATGCCCCGCTGCCCGAAGCGCTGGTGCAGCGGCCAGGCGGCGATACCGGCCCGTTCAAGGCCGAGATGGACCTGGAACTCGTGGGCACCGAGAGCGTGGCCATCGTGCCGCTGGGCAGCCAGACCCAGGTGCAGATGGACGGCAGCTGGCCCCACCCCTCGTTCGCAGGCCGCTTCCTGCCGTCGGAGCGCACCGTGGGGGACAAAGGCTTTTCCGCGCTGTGGCGCCTGTCTTCGCTGGCCAGCACGGCCCAGCAGGACGTGGCCGCCGGCCGCCCCGCGTGCGAGGCGGCCCCCAGCGCGGACCACGCCTACGAACCCGCGCCCGCCGACGGCCGCGGCTGCGCCGACAGCTTCACCGTGGCCTTCGTGGACCCGGTCAATCCCTATTCCCTGAGCGACCGCGCCACCAAGTACGGCGTGCTGTTCATCGCGCTCACCTTCGTGGCGGTGGGCCTGTTCGAGCTGATGAAGCGGCTGCGGGTGCATCCGGTGCAGTACCTGCTGGTGGGCAGCGCCCTGTGCAGCTTCTTCCTGCTGCTGGTGAGCCTGTCGGAGCACCTGCCCTTCGGCGTTTCGTATGCCATCGCGGCCAGCGCGTGCGTGCTGCTGCTGGCCTACTACGCCAGCCACATGCTCGGCAGCCTGTGGCTCGGCCTGCCGTTCGGGGCCGGCATCGCACTGCTCTACGGCCTGCTCTACCTGCTGCTGCAGCTGGAGCAGACCGCGCTGGCCGTGGGTGCCATCGCGCTGTTCCTGGTGCTGGCCGCCGTGATGGTGCTCACGCGACGGGTCAACTGGTACGGCCTGACCGCGCAACGCCCGGTTCCCACCCCTCGCCCGGAGGCCGCATGAGCGCGCCGTCGCCCGGGCCGGCCCACCGGGCCAGCCCCTGGGACACGCACCTGGCCGCGCAAGCGCAGCCGGAGCACGGCGAGCAGGGCCTGTCGATGGCGCAGGCGCAGCGCCTGCAGCGCTACCACGACCGCCTGCTGTGCGCCCTGGCGGCGCGGGACCGCGAAGCCTTGCGCCAGGCCAAGCAGGGCATCCTGAAGGCCGCCTACTGGCCACGGGCTGCGGATGCCGCGTCCCCGGCCTGGCGCCGGGCCATGCGCACGCTCTCCTGGCAGATGGCCGCCCTGCTGCTGCCCCGCGGGCGCCCAGTAGCCCGCAGCAGGG
>NZ_BAAJYR010000487.1:0-2275 GCF_057546605.1 Acidovorax sp. KPB24-03
ACGTCCCATGCGCATCTCTTCCTGCAGCTGGCGGATCAGCTGCAGGATCTGCGCCTGGATGGGTCACGTCCAGCGCGGTGGTGGGCTCGTCGGCCAGCAGCAGGGCCGGGCGGTGCACCAGCGCGCGGGCGATGGCCACGCGCTGCAGTTGTCCGCCGCTCAGTTGCTGGGGCAGGCGATCGCCCAGGCCCTCCAGGCCCACGGCGGCCAGCATGTGTGCCACCCGTGCCGGATCGGTGCGGCCCAGCAGCATGAGCGGCAGCGCCACGTTCTGCGCCACGTCCAGGTGCGGCAGCACGTGGAAGGCCTGGAACACGAAGCCCACGTGCGCGCGCCGCCAAAGGGCGCGCTGCGTGTCGTCCAGCGTGGACAGGTCGGTGCCGCCGTGCACGATGCGGCCCGTGTCCCAGGTATCGAGGCCCGCCAGGCAATTGAGCAGCGTGGACTTGCCCACGCCCGATTCGCCCACGATGGCCACGAACTCGCCCGGGTGCACGGCCAGGTCCACCTGCGCGAACACGTCGGCCTCGCCGTAGCGCTTGCCCAGTTGTTCGACGCGCAGCACGGCGTTCGCGGAGCCGGCGGTACTGGACGGTGCGGCGCTCATGCCGCGGCCTCGTCGGCCAGCCGCCGGTGCACGGCCTGCACCAGCCGTTCGGTGGCGCCGGGGGCATCGCAGGGGATGGCGTGGCGTGCCGGCATGCTGCGCAGCCAGGTCACCTGGCGCTTGGCAAGCTGGCGGGTGGCGGCCATGCCGCGTTCGCGCAGGCCTGCCACATCGAGCGTGCCGGTGGCCGCCTCGGCATCCAGCACCTCCCAGGCCTGGCGGTAGCCCACGCAGCGCATGGAGGGCAGGTCGGGGTGCAGGTCGCCGCGCGCCCGAAGCCGGCGCACTTCATCGACGAAGCCCGCGTCCAGCATGGCGTCGAAGCGTTGGGCGATGCGCCCGTGCAGCCAGGCGCGGTCTTCGGGCTCCAGAGAGAAAAGGGCATCCACCGCCGCATTGGCGCCGTCTTCTGCTCCTTTTTTGATCGTATGAAAGCTCGACAGCGGCTGCCCTGCGATGCGCCACACCTCCAGCGCGCGCTGGATGCGCTGGCTGTCCGCCGGTGCCAGGCGCGCGGCGGTGATCGGGTCCACGCGGGCCAGTTCGGCGTGCATGCCAGGCCAGCCGATGGCGGCGGCCTGGGCCTCCAGTTCGGCACGCACGGCGGGGTCGGCGGGCGGCATGTCGTCGATGCCGTCCAGCAGGGCCTTGAAGTACAGCATGGTGCCGCCCACCAGCAGCGGCAGCGCGCCGCGGGCGCGGATCTGCGCGATGAGGCGGCTCGCGTCGGCCACGAACTCGGCCGCGCTGTAGGCGTGCAACGGGTCGCGGATGTCGATCAGGTGGTGCGGCACCGCGGCCAGTTCGGCGAGCGTCGGCTTGGCCGTGCCGATGTCCATGCCGCGGTACACCAGCGCCGAATCGACGCTCACGATCTCCACCGGGCAATGCGGTGCCAGCGATGCGGCCAGCGCCAGTGCGCCCGCCGTCTTGCCCGAGGCGGTGGGGCCGGCCAGCGCGATGCAGGGCAGCGTCTCAGGCAGGCGCATGGGGCTCTCCGTGTCGTTGCACCAGCGTCCAGGCGGTCAGCGCCAGCGCGGCCGAGCAGGCCCACACGCCGTGTACCAGCGGCCACACGGTGCCGTCCAGCCGCGCGCCGACCCATCGGCCCACGGCAAAGGCGACCAGCATCATCATGAAGCCGTTCAGGGCCGAGGCCACGCCGGCCGCCTGCGGAAACGGGCCCACCGCACCGCTTTGCCCGCAGGGCTGGTGGATGCCATGCGCCACCATGAACACGCACATCGGCAGCAGCAGCGCCAGCGGCGTGTGCCAGCCGGCGAAGGCCGCCGCGGCCATCAGCGTGCCGCCGAGCAGGCTGACGGCGCCGGCCACCGCCACGGTGCGCCGCACGCCCAGGCGCGCGAGCAACTGCCGACAGAGCACCGTGCCCACCAGGTAAGCCAGCGCAGTCGACAGCAGCACGGCGCCGTATTGCGGTCGCGACAGTCCCAGGGCCTCGATGAAGACGAACGACGATGCCGCCAGGAACGTGAACAGCCCGCCGTAGCTGGCCGTGGTCAGCAGCGAATAGGCCCAGAACGTGCGGTGCCGCAGCACCGTGGCCCAGGTGCGTGCCTGCGTGGCCGGCCGCAGGGCGTGCGGGTTGCGCCGCGCCAGCGTCTCGGGCAGGCCAGGGCGACCACGGCCAGCGTGGCCGCGCCGTAG
>NZ_BAAJYR010000488.1:0-2264 GCF_057546605.1 Acidovorax sp. KPB24-03
GTGGCGGCGGTGGGGGTGGCGGCGGGGGCGGTGGTGGCGGATCGGGGTCGATCAATTGCTTGGGGCCGCACCAGCCGCTGATTTCCGAGTCGCGGACATCCCCGCGTTCCGCATTCCGGCAGACACAGGAGAATTTGTCGGTGGCGATGTCGTATTTGGGCCGGCTTTCGGTCCAGCCCGCCGGGTTGTAGAGGTATTCGGGGTGCTCGTTCGTGGGCCGGTTGCAGATGGGCATGATGCTGGGGCCGAACCCTTCCACGTTCTCGCAAGGATCGGGACCCAGGGAAGGAATCCCTGTACAGAAATTGCGTCCATAGCTCGACCGCGCGCAAAACTGGGTCGGCCCATATCCGGCTGGCAACGCGCCGCACACGCCCGCCACCGTGCTGGACAGCACCGTGTATCGCATCACGGGCGCCAGCGGGGCCTCTACGTCGATGCCATACCCAAACGGCTTGCTTCTGTCGATCCCCCCTGCCTCTGCCACGCCCCAATAACCCATGGCCTGCAATGCGATGCAGGCGGCCCAGACAACCCTCATGAATCCCTCTCCCGTTTGATCTTGAGTTACGCATTTTATCGACTGCGCAGAAACCCGAACATCGAGATACAGGGAGTTACATTACCCGCGACCCGCCCTGAAAATGCGCCAGGCCTTGGGTCTTCACGCCTTCAGATAATCCGACTTCCCGCCCAGCCACCGCATCACATGCCGCTCGGCCAGGGCGGGAAACCGGTCGAGCATGTGCGGTGCCAGCTCCCTCGCCCACTCCAGCAGCACGGTGTCGGTGGCCAGGTCGGCAAAGCGCAGCAGCGGCGCGCCGGACTGGCGGGCGCCCAGGAATTCGCCCGGGCCGCGGATGTCCAGGTCGCGCCGGGCGATCTCGAAGCCGTCGTTGGTCTCGGCCATGGCCTTGAGGCGTTCGCGGGCGGTCTCGCCCAGCCGGCCGCTGTCGTTGGTGGAATACAGCAGCACGCAGGCCGAGGCTGCCGCGCCCCGCCCCACGCGCCCGCGCAACTGGTGCAGTTGCGACAGGCCGAACCGTTCGGAGTGCTCGATGACCATGAGCGAGGCATTGGGCACATCGACGCCCACCTCGATCACGGTGGTGCTGACCAGCACGCCCATGGCGCCGCTGGTGAAGAGCGCCATGACGGCCTTTTTCTCGGCGCTGGGCATGCGCGAGTGCAGCAGGCCCACCTGCACGGGCGCCTGGCCTGCCGCGATGCCGCCCTGCAGGGCCTCGCTCAGCTCGGCATGGGTGGCGGTGGCGTTGGACAGGTCCAGCGCCTCGCTTTCCTCGATCAGCGGGCACACCCAGTACACCTGCCGGCCCGAGGCGACCTGGGCGGCGATGCGCTCGATGACCTCGTCCTTGCGGCTGTCCGCGATGAGCTTGGTGACGATGGGGGTGCGCCCGGGAGGCAGCTCGTCGATGGTGGAGACGTCCAGGTCGGCGTAGTAGCTCATGGCCAGGGTGCGCGGGATGGGCGTGGCGCTCATCATGAGCATGTGGGGCTCCATGCCCTGCCCTTCGAGCTTTTGCCGCAGCGCCAGGCGCTGCGCCACGCCGAACCGGTGCTGCTCGTCGATCACGGCCAGGGCCAGGCACCGAAAGCGCACCTGCTCCTGGATCACGGCATGGGTGCCGACCACCAGCGCGGCCTCGCCGCTCTCCACCAGGGCCAGCATGGCGGCGCGCTCTTTTTTCTTTTGCCCGCCGACCAGCCAGGCTACGCGCTGGCCACGCGCGGCCAGCAGGGGCTCCAGCCAGCCGACGAGCTTGGCGAAGTGCTGCTCGGCCAGGATTTCGGTGGGGGCCATCAGCGCGCACTGCCAGCCCGCGTCGATGCACACGGCGGCGGCCAGGGCCGCCACCACGGTCTTGCCCGAGCCCACGTCGCCCTGCAGCAGGCGGTGCATGGGCACGGAGCGGCCCAGGTCGCGGGCGATTTCCTCGCCCACGCGGCGCTGGGCGCCCGTGAGGCCGAAGGGCAGCACGGCCAGCAGCTGTTCGGCCAGCGTCAGGCCGCCGTCGCCGGGCGGCGGTGCCTGCAGCACCGGCGCGCGCAGCCGGGCCCGTTCGCGCTTGGACTGCTGCTGCGACAGCTGCTGGGCCAGCAGTTCCTCGGCCTTGAGCCGCTGCCAGGCGGGGTGGCTGTGGTCCTCCAGGGTGGCGATGGCCACGTCCGGCGCCGGGTGGTGCAAAAAAGTGAGCGCCTGCCGCAGATTCCACCCCGGCGCCAGGCCGTTTTTGGCCATG
>NZ_BAAJYR010000489.1:0-2258 GCF_057546605.1 Acidovorax sp. KPB24-03
TTCAGGCGCCAGCCGATCTCCTGGATGCGCTCGGTCGTGATCGGCAGGCCCTGGCTCAGCCAGCGCTGCACAGCCGCGTCCGCATCGGCCCAGGCGGCCTCGGTGCCCGCGCCGTCGATGCGCAACGCCTGAGAGAGCGCATTGCGCGCCTGATCCATCGCCGCACGCGATGCGCTGCCGTCCTGCAGCAAGGGCGCACAAGCCCGCCAGGCGCTCGACAGTGGTCCCACGCGGGTTTCCAGCGCGGCGCGCTGCCCGGGGGACCACGGCACGGGCTGCAGCAAGCGGTCCGTGAGCGCCACCGGCGTGCCCTGCAGTGCGAGCGCAACGTGGCTCTCGCGCAGGCCGGGCGGCAGCGTGTGCAGGCCGCGGTTGTGCGACACATCCACGGTCCGCAGCGCCGGCATGTCCGCCATGCCCGGCGGCAGGTGGCTCACGTCGCAATGCGGCACGCGCAGCTCCCGCAGGCGGGGGGCTTGCGCCATGGCCTGCGGCAGTGCCTTGAGAAAAGGGTTGGCCGACAGATCGAGCGTTTCAAGATTCGGCAACTGGAACAGGGAGGGCGGCACGTGGCTGACAAAGCCGTTGCAGGCCGTGAGGCTGCGCAGGTTCCGGCACCCGGCCAGCCCTTCGGGCAGGGATTGCAGGCCGGTGTTGTTCGACAGGTCCAGCGCCTCCAGATGCGCCAGCCGTTCCAGGCCCGGCGGCAGGCTGGAGAGTCCCAGCCCGCTCAGATCGAGCGTGCGGCCATCGGCGCCTTGCGCATGGCAAGCGAGCAACCGCTGCATCGCCGTCTCGCGGTGCTCGGCCAAAAGCGGCAGGCCGTGATCGCCCTTCCCGGCGCCGGCCTTGCGTCCCAGTGCCCGCAGGCGCCCGAACAGCCCGTGGTGGCCCGAGACGGCCCGGTGCGGATCGGCGTCGCACCAGCGTTGCAGTTCCTGCTTCCATCGAACCGCGTCAAAAGACGCTGCGCGGGGCGGTATCGCCCCCGATGCAGCGGCCGCCGCGCGCGATCGCAGCGCCTGGGCGTGGGTGTCGGCAGAGGCCGGCGTGGAGCGCGAGGGAGGCGATGGCACCGCAGCGGGGGGCGGGGCTTCGGAGCGGTGCGTGAACGGCTCCTGTTTGAACAGGGTGGAAAGCGATGGCATGGCAGGGCGGACACGCGGCAAGCGCGTCGCGGGCAGGGGGTGGGCAGGCCCGCGGGACGGGCCAGTGGACCCGCAATCTACGAAGTCGGCCGGCTCCGCTGCGCCCGGAATGCGAATGCAATGCCCGCCATGCGAAGCGACCCGCGCGCAAGCCGCGCCGCTTCCCCTCTTGCAAAAAAGCGCAGCGCGCCCCTGCCGCTTTCAATGCCGCGTCAATGCCGCCTTACTGCCGGGGATCGGTCGCCAGCAGCCACTCCACCAGCGCGCGCAGATCGGCCTGCAGCCGCGCGAAACCGGCCGGCTCGATGGCCAGCGTGCGCTCGTCCATGTAGAGCTTGCGGTTGATCTCCACCTGGATGCTGTGGCGGTGGGTCTCCGGGTGGCCGTAGCGGCGCACCAGCTCCACGCCCTTGTAGGGGTGGTTGTAGTCCACGCTGTAGCCGCGCTCGCGCAGAAAGGCGCAGATCGCCTGCGACAGCGCCGGGCTGGCGGTGGTGCCGTCGCGATCGCCGATCACGAAATCCGCATGGTGCAGGCCCGGGTGCAGCGTGGCATGGCTGGCGGCCACGGCGGGCATGGAGTGGCAGTTGATGTGGATGCTGTAGCCGTGGCGGGCATGGGCCTCGTCGATCGCCCGGGCCACGGCCGCGTGGTAGGGGCGCCAGCAGCGGTCGATGCGTGCGCGCGCTTCTGCCACGGAGAGCAGCCGGTCGTAGATGGGCACGCCCTCGTCCGTGAACTTCCAGATCAGCCCCTTGCCCAGCCGCACCTTCTGCAGCACGACGGGATCGGTGGTGACGGGATCGGTCCACGCGGTGTCGAACCCGGCCTCGAACATGCTGGCATCGACCTCGGTGGTGTCGCGGTTGGCGTCCAGGTAGATGCGGGGAAAGTGCGCCTCCACCCAGGCCGCGCCCAGCGCGGGGGCGAAGGCGTAGAGCTTCTCGACATGCGTGTCTTCGGCGCGGCGCAGCGTGGGCAGGTCGATGGCGGCGCGGAAGTCGTCGGGGTAGGTGGTGCCGCTGTGCGGCGAATCGAGCACCAGGGCCGTGCGGCCGGGCACGGCGGAGAACATGGCCGCTGGCGCTGCAGCCGCGGCGACGGCGGGCG
>NZ_BAAJYR010000490.1:0-2258 GCF_057546605.1 Acidovorax sp. KPB24-03
GGCTTGGTGAGGTAGTCGTCGGCGCCCAGCCGCAGGCCGTTGACCTTGTCCTCGGTGTTGCTGAGTGCGCTGAGCATCAGCACCGGCACGTGGCGCCCTTCGGAGCGCAGTGTCTGGCACAGCTCCAGGCCGCTCAGGCCGGGCAGCATGAGGTCGAGCAGCAGCAGCCCGGGATCGCCGGTGCGCGCCAGGGCCAGGCCGTCCGGGCCGTTGCGCGCCAGCTCCACGCTGTAGCCTTCGGCCTTGAGGCCGCGCAGCAGGAAGTCCGCCACGCGCGGATCGTCTTCGACCACCAGGATGTTCATGCGGTTTCCTCGGGGGACAGGGTTTCGGGGTGGCTGGCCGAAGGCACGGTGATCTGGACCACCGTGCCCACGCCGGGCTGGCTGTCGATGTCGATGCGGCCATGGTGCGCGTGCACGATGGACTGCGCGATCGACAGTCCGATGCCGGTGCCGTCCGCGCGGTGTGCCCGCGCGCGCTGGCCGCGCACGAAGCGCTGGAACACGGCGGGCAGTTCCTCGGCCTCGATGCCGATGCCTTCGTCGCGCACCAGCACCTGGGCTTCGCCGTCGGGGCCGGGCTGGCAGCCCACGCGCACCATGCCGCCGCGCTGCGAATAGCGCACCGCGTTGTCCAGCACGATCATCAGCGCCTGGCGCAGCCGGTCGGCATCGGCGTTCACCATCAGCGGGCCGCCGGGGGCGGGCGGCAGGGGCTCCACGGCCACGCCGTGCAGTCCGCCCAGCGCGGAGGCCTGCTCCGCCGCATCGGTCACCAGGGCCTGCAGGTCGATGCGGCGTGGGCGGATCACCAACTGGTCCGCCTCGGTCCTGGCGATCAGCAGCAGGTCGTGGATCACCTTGGTGAGCTGGTCGACGCCGCCGACGATGCGCTGCAGCGTCTGGCGGTATTCCTGCGCCGGCCGGTCGCCGCCGCGCATCGCGATTTCGGCCTCGCCCCGGATGGCCGTGGCGGGCGTGCGCAGTTCGTGGCCCAGGTCGGCGAACAGCTGGCGCCGGCGCTGGTCCACGCGCTGCAGGGTTTCGTGCGCCACGCTCAGTTCATGCGTGCGGGCCTGCACCGCATCCTCCAGTTCGCGGCGCGCCGCATCGGCATGGGCGCGGTGCTGCTGCAGCTCCGCCGCCATGGCATTGAAGTGCTGGGCGACGCGGTCGAATTCGTCCTTCGAGCCGGTGGCCACCCGGTGGTCCAGCGCGCCGGCCTGCAAGGCCCGCGTGCCGGCCAGCAGGCGGTCCAGGGGGCGCTGCAGGCGGCGGTTCAGGTGCAGCGCCAGCAGGGCCGCCACGGCGAGGGTGACGATCACCAGCGTGATCGCCTGCTGGCGCAGCACGTCCAGCCCGCGCTCGGTGGCGGCGCGCGCCACGGGAACGGCGCTGCGCTGGCGCTCGATGGCGCCGTTGATGAGCTCGCGCAGGTCCAGGCCGCGCGCCATGTCGAACGTGGCGTTCAGCTCTTCCCACACCGCAGGGAAGTCGGCCCCGGGCTCCAGCGGCTGCAGCTGCGCCAGGCGGGCCTCCACGGCCTGGATGTTGTCCTCCAGCAGCTCCGTCACGCGCACGAGCTGCGGCACCTCCTGGGGCATGGACATGCCCTCGCGGTGGGCCAGTTCGTGCCACAGGGCCAGGTCGCGGCGGGCCAGCTCCGCCAGGGCGGCCGCGCTTTGGTGCATGCGTTCGAGCAGCCGCTCGCGCACCTCAGGCACGGCATTGGCGTTCATCAGGCGCTGGGTGGCCCACACGCGCAGCCGCTGCTTGTTGGCCGACAGGTCCAGCAACTCCGAGAGGATGTCGCTGGCCAGCCGGCTGTGCTGGGCGTAGTCGTTGACGCGGTGGGTGCCCCAGTACACGAACGCGGCCTGGATGCATACCAGGGCCACGAGGGCGGCGAATGCCAGGGAGAGTCTTGCGCGGTACATGGGGCCGTCGGAGTGCGAAGGGCCTGCATTATGTTCCGTGCCGGGTGCCGGCAACCTGCCAGAGGCCAGGCAGCCGGATCCCCCGGTTGCTATGGAAATAATAGCTACACAGGCAATCGATCTCCCGGCATCGGGGTTATTTGGCCGGGATGGCCTGGCCGCCGGCCAGCGCCCACAGCGATTCGGCCACCTCCGACATGCCGGCGCGCTGGCGGTACAGGCGGATCTCCACCGGCACGTCCCAGGCCGCCTCGCCGGCCGCCACCAGCGTGCCGGCCCGCAGGTCGTCGGCGATGAGGCTGCGCGGCAGCCAGGCCAC
>NZ_BAAJYR010000491.1:0-2250 GCF_057546605.1 Acidovorax sp. KPB24-03
CTGCGCAGCGCCGACGGGCGACCCGCACCCGGGTCGTCGCGGCCGCGCGAGGCGCTTTCGAGCCCTTTGTGCAGGGCGAGGCGGTGCGCTTCGGCGCGGCCTGCTGGCGGATCGCCGCGCAGGCCGCGGCGGGTGGCACGCAAGGCTGGCGTTAGAGGGCCGTGGCCCGCCTCCTGGCCCGCTGCGGGGTGAACGATCGCCTGCCGGCCGCGCTGAACGTGCAGAACGTGTTCGACCGCAAGGACATCGCCGCGATGTCGGGCTGGTGGTATTCGGGCAGGTACGGCGCGCCGCGCAGTGCGCAGGTGATGACGGCGCGCTACCGGTTCTGAGCCGGCGGGCCGAGCGCGCCGCCGCCGCGTTGGCGCGCCACCGTCGCACCATGAAAAAAGCCCTCCGGAGAGGGCTTTGGCGTTGCGCTGGGCGCGAAGGGGGCTTTTCAGCCGCCCTTCTTGGAGCGCTTGCCGGGGTTCTTCTTGCTGCGGGTGGCGACGCCACGCTCCAGGCTCACGCGCTGGCCGCGGCCGGGGGTGGCCAGGGTCACGCCGGGCAGTGGCTGGGGACGGGGGGTGCGCTTGCGGTCGGCTTCGGTAACGATCTTGTTGCCCATTTGGGAGGCTCCTGGAGAGAAAAGTGAAAAACACGCTATTAGGCCACATCGTGCAGCCGTGCCCGGTGCGGGCCGTTTCCGCCCCCGCCGGGGCGCTGGGAAGTGCAGGGGGCCGCGCTCAGTCCGGCAGCACGGCGGTGGCCTCGATCTCGATGCGCGCGCGCACTTCCATGAGGCCGGCGACCTGCACGCAGGCCATGGCCGGAAAGTGCCGGCCCAGTACTTCTCGGTAGGCGGCGCCCAGCTCCTTCAGGCGCGCGTTGTATTCCTCGCGGTCCACCACGTACCAGGTCATGCGCACCAGGTGCTCGGGGCCGGCGCCGCCGGCCTCCAGCACGGCGCGCACGTTCAGGAAGGTCTGGCGGGCCTGGACGATGAAGTCGTCGCTCTCGAACTCCTGGCGGGCGTTCCAGCCGATCTGGCCGCCCACGAAGAGCAGCGTGCCGCGGGCGGCCACGCCATTGGCGTAGCCCTTGGGGGGCGCCCAGTCGGGCGGTTGCAGTCGGGTGTGCAGGGTCATGTCTTGGGGGATGGAAGTGGGGCGTTGGCGGCCGCAGCGGCCGCGCTGTCGCGGGCCAGCGCGGCGGCCTGGCGCAGCTTGAAGCGCTGCAGCTTGCCGGTCTCGGTGCGCGGCAGGGCGGTGGCGAACTCCACGATGCGCGGGTATTTGAAGGGGGCGATGCTGGCCTTCACGTGGTCCTGCAGCGCCTTGGCCAGGGCGTCGTCGCCGGCATGGCCGGGGCGCAGCACGCAGATGGCCTTGACGACCATGCCGCGCTCGTCGTCGGGCACGCCGATCACGGCGCACTCGGCCACGGCGGGGTGGCGCAGCAGGGCATCCTCGACCTCGGGGCCGCCCACGTTGTAGCCGGCCGTGATGATCATGTCGTCGTCGCGCGCCTGGTAGAAGAAGTAGCCGTCGGCGTCCTGCACGAAGGCGTCGCCGGGGTGGTTCCAGCCGTTCTTCACGTAGTTGGCCTGGCGCGCATCGTCCAGGTAGCGGCAGCCCGTGGGGCCGATCACGGCGAGCTTGCCGACCGTGCCGCGCGGCAGCTCGCGCCCGCGCCCGTCCACCACCTTGGCCTGGTAGCCCGGCACCACGCGGCCGATGGCGCCGCGCCGCACTTCGCTGCCGGCCGACGAGATGAAGATGTGGAACATCTCGGTGGCGCCGATGCCGTCGGTCATCTCGATGCCGGTGGCGTCCTTCCACAGCTGGCGCGTGGCATCCGGCAGGGCCTCGCCGGCACTCACGCAGGTGCGCAGCGCGGGCAGGCCCAGGGCCTTGGCGAAGGGTGCCATCTGCCGGTAGAAGGTGGGCGCGGTGTAGCAGACGGTGGCGCCCACCTCGCGCATCAGCCGCACCATCACCTCGGGGGTGTAGGGCACGTCGGGAAAGTACACGCTCGCGCAGGCGGCCATGGGAAAGAGCAGCAGCCCGCCCAGCCCGAAGGTGAAGGCCAGCGGCGGCGAGCCGACCACGATGTCCTCGGGCGTGGAGCGCAGCACATGGTGCGGCCACGCGCCGCAGGCCGCCAGCACGTCGCGGTGGCTGTGCACCGGCGCCTTGGGATGCCCCGTGGTGCCCGAGGTGAAGGCCATGAGCGCGATGTCGTCCGCCGCGGTGGGGCAGGCGGGCA
>NZ_BAAJYR010000492.1:0-2240 GCF_057546605.1 Acidovorax sp. KPB24-03
CGCCTGGGCGCGGCCATGGGGCCCGACGCCCTGCGCGTCGCCCAGCTGGGCCCGGCCCTCGCGCGGTTCGGCGTGGACGTGGAAGATGCCGGCAACCTCTTCGGCCCGCCCAACCCGCAAAGCGCCCGGGGCGACCACGGGCTGCGCAATCTGGCGGAATGCGTGGCATGGAACCGCGCGGTGCACGACGCCGTGTCCGCGCAGTTCGCCGCCGGCCGCATGCCCATCCTGCTCGGGGGCGACCACCACCTGGCGGTGGGCTCGATCAGCGCGGTCGCGCGGCACTGCCGCCAGACGGGCAAGCGCCTGCGCGTGCTCTGGCTCGATGCCCACGCGGACTGCAACACGCCCGCCATCTCGCCCAGCGGCAACGTGCACGGCATTCCCGTGGCGAGCCTGTACGGCTACGGCCCCGAATCGCTGTCGGCCCTGGGCGGCGCCGTGCCCGCGCTGCAGGGCGCGCAGCTGTGCCAGATCGGCCTGCGCAGCGTGGACGACGAGGAAAAGCGCCTGATCCGCGAGCTGGGCATCGAGGTGTACGACATGCGATCCATCGACGAGCTGGGCATGCGCGAGGTCATGCGCCGTGCGCTCGACGGGCTGGAGGGCGAGGCCGGCGACGATGTGCACCTGCACCTGAGCTTCGACGTGGACTTCCTCGACCCCGAGATCGCCCCAGGCACCGGCACCACCGTGCGCGGCGGCCCCAACTACCGCGAGGCGCAGCTGTGCATGGAGATGATCGCGGACACGGGCCGCTTGGCCTCGCTGGACATCGTGGAGCTGAACCCCGCGCTCGACGTCCGCAACCAGACCGCCGAGCTGGTGGTGGACCTGGTGCAGAGCCTGTTCGGCAAGAGCACGCTGGTGCGCGCCCGCCCCGCGGCTGCGTGACGGTGCGCTAACGCGCTAACGCACTGAAGCGCTAATGCGCCGCAGCGGTGGCCGCGCGCTGCTGCGCGAACGCCACGTACCAGGGCAGGCAGCCCGGGTTGGCCATGGCGTCCTGGTTGACCACTTTGTCCAGCGGCTGGCCCAGCAGCAGCTTCTTGATGGGCAGCTCCTGCTTCTTGCCGCTCAGCGTGCGCGGCACCTCGGCCACCTGCACGATCTCGTCCGGCACGAAGCGCGGCGACAGCGCGGTGCGGATGGCCGCGGCGATGCGCCCGCGCAGGGCGTCGTCCAGCACCACGCCGCCCCGCAGCGCGACGAAGAGCGGCATGTAGCTGTCGCGGCCCAGCGACTCCAGATCGACCACCAGGCTGTCCAGCACCTCCGGCAGGGCCTCGACGGCGCGATAGATCTCGCTCGTGCCCATGCGCAGGCCGTGGCGGTTGATGGTGGCATCGCTGCGCCCGTAGATCACGCAGCCGCCGTAGCGGCCGATCCGGATCCAGTCGCCGTGGCGCCAGACCGGGCCCATGTCCACGGGCCCGTCGCCCCCGCCCGGCCGCCGGCCGTGGCCCGGCGGGTACATGTCAAAGTAGCTCGCCAGGTAGCGTTTGCCGTTCGGGTCGCCGCCCTGCCCGGCCGGGCCCGGCTCGCCATCGCCCCACAGGTACAGCGGCATGGACGGGATGGGCTGCGTGCACACCAGTTCGCCCACCTCGTCGATCACCGGCTGGCCCTCGGCGTTCCAGGCCTCGACCGCCGCGCCCAGCATGCGGCACTGCATCTCGCCGGGCACCTGGGGCAGCTCGCGGTGCCCGCCGATGAAGGCGCCGCAAAAATCGGTGCCGCCGGAGATGTTGTTCCACCAGATGTCGCCGTCCGCATGCCCCGACACGCCCAGCGCGCGGAACTGCGCCGTGCCCCAGGCCTGCACCTCGGGCGCGAGCGGCGAGCCGGTGGTGCCCAGCGCCCGCACGCGCGACAGGTCGCCGCAGTCCGTGAGCGACAGGCCCGACTTCATGCAGTTGGCGTAGAAGGCCGCGCCCGCGCCGAAGAACGTCACGCCCGTCTCGGCGGCGAAGCGCCAGAGCGTGCCCCAGTCGGGCCGCTCGCGGCTGCCGCCCGGGTTGCCGTCGTAGATCACGCAGGTCTGCCCGCCAGCAGGCCGCTCACCTGCGCGTTCCACATCACCCAGCCGGTCGAGCTGTACCAGTGGTAGCGCTCGCCGAACGAATTGGGCTCGTAGCTGCAGCCGATGTCGTTGTGCAGCCCCTTGAGCTGCAGCGCCACCAGCACCATGCCGCCGTGGCCGTGCACGATGGGCTTGGGCAGGCCGGTGGTGCCGCTGG
>NZ_BAAJYR010000493.1:0-2233 GCF_057546605.1 Acidovorax sp. KPB24-03
CCCTGGCCGCCAGCCGCGCCGTGGGCGCCGCCCGTCCCCCTGGCCGCCGCTGCCGGCGCACCGACAACCGCGCCCACGGGCGCAACGAGAATCTCCGCATGAGCGCTGCTCCCGCCACCTCCCCTCCGATCGCCAGCATGCCGTCGCGCGCGGCGCAGTTCTATGCGCTGACCAAGCCGCGCGTGGTCCAGCTGATCGTTTTCTGCGCCTTCATCGGCATGGTGCTGGCCGTGCCCGGCATGCCCAGCGGCGCGCAGTGGGCGCACATGGCCGTGGCCTGTGCGGGCATCTGGCTCGTGGCGGGTGCCGCCGCGGCATTCAACTGCATCGTGGAGCAGGGCATCGACGCGAAGATGAAGCGCACCGCCTGGCGGCCCACCGCCAAGGGCGAGCTGTCCAACACGCAGACGCTGCTGTTCTCGGCGGCGCTGTGCGCGGCGGGTTCATTGGTGCTCTACCGGTGGGTCAACCCGCTCACCATGTGGCTCACCTTCGCCACCTTCGTCGGCTACGCGGTGGTGTACACGGTGATCCTCAAGCCGCTCACGCCGCAGAACATCGTGATCGGCGGCGCCTCGGGCGCCATGCCGCCGGTGCTGGGCTGGTCGGCCATGACGGGCGACGTGGCGCCCGAGGCGCTCATCCTGTTCCTCATCATCTTCCTGTGGACGCCGCCGCATTTCTGGGCCCTGGCGCTGTACCGCGTGGAGGACTACCGCAAGTCGGGCCTGCCCATGCTGCCCGTCACGCACGGCAACGAGTTCACGCGACTGCAGGTGTTCCTGTACACGCTGATCCTCTTCGCGGGCTGCCTCATGCCCTTCGTGTACGGCATGAGTTCCTGGATCTACCTGGCCGCCGCCGTGGTGCTCAGCCTGGGCTTTTGCGCCTATGGCTTTCGGCTGTGGCGCCGCTACTCGGATGCGCTCGCCCGCGAGACCTTCCGCTTTTCCCTCATCCACCTGAGCCTGCTGTTCGCCGCGCTGCTGGTGGACCACTACGTGCTGTGATCGCCATGAACAAACGCATTGCTCTTAAAAAAAATCGCTGCCAGCGCTTTGCTGGTCAGCGCTGGTGGCCTGTTGGCGGCTTGCTCCAAGAAGGGCCCGGAGTTCAAGGGCGTGGACATCACCGGCGCCGACTATGCGAAGGACCTGCCCCTGCCCGACCAGAACGGCCAGCCGCGCCACCTCAAGGACTTCGCGGGCAAGGTCGTGGTGGTGTTCTTCGGCTACACCCAGTGCCCCGATGTGTGCCCCACGTCCATGGTGGAACTGGCGGAGGTCAAGCGCTCGCTGGGCGCCGACGGCGACCGGCTCCAGGGCATCTTCGTCACCGTGGACCCGGAGCGCGACACGCCCGAGGTGCTCAAGGCCTACATGGCCAACTTCGACCCCACTTTCCTCGCGCTGCGTGGCAGCCCCGAGCAACTGGCCGCCGTGGCCAAGGACTTCAAGATCTACTACAAGAAGGTCGACGGCAAGACGCCCACCAGCTACACCATGGACCACTCGGCCGGCAGCTACGTGTACGACCCCGCCGGCCGCCTGCGCGTGTACAACCGCTACGGCAGCGGTGCGCAGGCGCTGGCCGCCGATGTGCGGGCCCTGCTGAACGAGGGCTGAGGCGGCGGCCCGGCCGCATCGGCGTGCTTCACCACCGCCGCTGCGCACCAGGCAGCACCGGCCACCGGGCCCGACACCGGTTCTGCCATGCCGCGGGCCAGGGCCGCGAGGCGGGGCCGCACGATGGCGCAGTGCCAGCGGTCATGCCGGACCAGACCGCCCGTCTGGGCGATGTGCGCGAGCCCCCGGGCCACCGTCTCGCGCGTGGTGGCCAGCAGCGCGGCCAGCATCGCCTGCGTGGGCAGCCGCACCAGGGTGCTGCGCTGCAGATCGGCCAGCAACAGCAGGGCGCTTGCCAGGCGCGCCGTGGCCCCGCGCATGCGCAGCAGCCCCGACCAGTCCGCAAGCTGTGCCTGCGCCCGCGCGTTCTCGCGCGACAGCGCCTCCAGCCAACCCGGCGCCGCAGCGCTGTGGTGGGGCGGGCGCAGGGCCTCTGCAGACACTTCGCACAGCCGCCCTCGCCCAGGGCCGTGCCCGACAGCTCCGCGGGCGCCGCGAACAGCGCCGTCGTGCCCAGGGCATGGCCGCAGCCCGCCAGGCCCACGGGCCGGTCGATGCCCTCGGCGCCCCGGCGGTGTAGCAGCACCGTACCGACCTTGAGGATCTGC
>NZ_BAAJYR010000494.1:0-2228 GCF_057546605.1 Acidovorax sp. KPB24-03
CCGCCGTGCCCCGCGCCGGATCGGGCGCCCCCCCACGCCGCCGCAGGCCAGCAGCCGCAGCAGCCCAGCCCCGTGCTGGCCGGACAGATGTACGAGAACGTGGCCAGCCGCGCCCTCATGGAACACTGCCTGGACCGGCACAAGGCCCTGGCCCTGGCCGGCTGGCCCGCGGAAGACGTGCTGTACGAACTGCGCCACCAGCCGCCCCAGCCCGGGCACGACACCGTGCTCAAGCTGATGAAGGCCATCGACGCCGAGCAGTCGCTGGAGGCCTTCGAGCAGATCCTGGGCGAAGACCCGTTGCTCGCCTACCGCTTCATGGTCTACACCAACTCGGCAGCGCTCGGCCTGCGCACCGGCGTGGATTCGCTGCGGCGCGGCCTGGTGATGATGGGCTACGGCTCGCTCAAGCGCTGGCTGTCGGACCAGCTGCCGCACGCCAGCACCGACCCCAACCTGCAGCCCATCCGCGAATCCATGGTGCTGCGCGCCCGCCTGACCGAGCGCCTGCTGGACGCCGGCGTGGAAAACGACCTGCGGCGCGAAATCTACCTGTGCGGCCTGCTCTCGCAGATGGACGACCTGCTGGGCGAACCCCTGGGCGCCATCCTGCGCCGCCTGCCCCTGTCCGAACGGATCTACGACGCCACCGTGCTGCACACCGGGCCGTACGCGGCCAGCCTGGAGATGGCCTGCGCGCTGGAGACGGACAACGGCGCGGCGATCCGCCAGCTGTGCGAGACGCACGAGATGGATCTGGAAGAGGTGAATCGGGGGTTGCTGCGGGTGCTGGCGGATCTGGATGTGAAGCGCGGGGGCTGACGACCCAAGCGTTGGAGATCGAAGCGGGGCATGGCGTTGGGCCCCTTGGTTCGTAAAAGCGGCGGCAGGACAGTCACTGCTCTATTAGCAACCCGTGTCTGCACGTCGCTGCGTGCATCCGGCCGCTGCTCTTTGCCTTGGGCTATTGCCCAACGACTCGGATTCTTTTTGGACGCCTCGATCAATAGCCAGATCGCACCAATCGCTGAAGAGCCAACTGCACTCAATTTCTAAAAACTGACAAAGTCTCAAACACATGGTCAAGAGACAGAAAGTCAGTGATTTTTTCAAAATCATCAAAGCAGTGTGGCAAGGGCAAACCAATTCCCTGCACTCCGTCAACGACGACACAACCGCCAAATGCAACCTGCTTTCTGGTTTTAGCAATTACGTCAGAGACAGTCATCCCGGCCCACAATATTTCTTTGTAGTTACCGGGGAATCGAGCATCGCACATCACCGAGTGAACAATACCTGACGATGCGTAGCCAATCGAAATCAAACCACCCTCGAAAACCGCAGTCCCATCGAATATTTCTATCTCGTATTTTTCTGAAAATCTCTCAAAGACAGAGTCAATAGCTTCACCAATCAATACACCGCCCATAGACACGCCGGGAATAATCTCTGAACTTAAAAACATAGCTTTTAGCGCTTCGAATATACCCGAATTTTATTCCTCAACAGCACAACTTAATGAAATAAAAAACGCCTTCAACCCTCAAAATATCCTTAATTTTTTATCCTAAACATCTCCTTCAAACTAACATTCGTACAATCATCAGATATTTCATAATTCAGCCCACTCAAAGCCTCTCGAAAGGCCTTATAAATTAAAAAACTCCACCCTACGAGAACAATATGAACTGCCTGATCTTCTTTTTTGAGGGAGATATCGTAAGTCCAAGAACTCGTCACACAAGGGTCTTTAATTAAAAACTCTCCACAGGGCCCATAGAAAGACAAAAAATTAGCTGCTTTTACAATGCTCTCTGCTTTCCGCATGAAGTTAGTCGAATTTTCGCCGTAGATTTTTATAGTGTATTCGTAGCTCATACATACTCTCAGACGCAACCAAATTCAACGTAACTGAGTGACTTTCAAAATGAATACAACATCAAAATCTCACTCCGTCAACGAGCGTCAAATCAATTCCATTCAAAATCGCGCAAGAAGTTAGAGATCACCTCTCACGCCCCACAAAAACTCTCATTTCAGATGCCCCTCGTGGTTTTTTATCATCGCCAGTTAAGTGCCATCCTGCTGACGCCTCATTTAATTCAATTTATTTGACCACAAAACGACACACACCACTTGCTCGCCGCAATTTCAAAACTTGCCCGCCAAAAATAAATTTAATCAAATCGCACTTTAAAAATTTGAATTCAAATGATTTTCTAAATTTT
>NZ_BAAJYR010000495.1:0-2228 GCF_057546605.1 Acidovorax sp. KPB24-03
CAAGCTCATCGATTCGCTATCGAAATAATAGCGATATGCCCTAGAAGAATATGCGCTGGAGGCCGATTCGACCGATGGGCGCCAGAAGGCGACCCTCCGCCCCTCGTTCAATACGTCACGGCCATGGCCGGGACATCCACCCGCACGATCGGTCGGGCCAGTGCGGCGCTGGCGGCTTCGGCGAACTGCCGGCCCCATTGCGCGTCGGCCAGCAGCGGGCCCCGGCAGCCTGTGCCACCGTGAGCACCTTGTCGGCCAGCAGCACCTTGCCGCTGGCCCGCAGGGGCTCGCACTCCAGGCTGATGAACGCCTCGTCCAGCCAGCGGCGGGCGTCTTCATTGCTCAAAGGCTGCGAGCCTTCCAGGTCGAAACGGAATTCCTGGCCCGGCGCCAGGGTGATCGAGACTTCTCTGCGCATGGATTGTTTTCCTGGTTGAGGTGGGGCCAAGGGCGGCCACGCAAGCCGATGCCCGCGGCGGGGCCATCGAGCTTACATCGCACGCCGCTGCCCCGGCCCCTGGTTTTTCAGCGGGCGCGGCGGGCGGCCACGGCTGCCGACAGGTCGGCCAGCGCCGACAGCGAATCGTCCCAGCCCAGGCAGGCGTCGGTGATGCTCTTGCCGTACTCCAGGGCGCCCGGCTGGTCCTTGCCCGGCGTGAATTTCTGGGCACCGGCGGTCAGGTGGCTCTCGATCATCACGCCGAACACGCAGCGCGAGCCGCCCGCGATCTGCGCGCCGATCTCGCGCGCCACGTCGCGCTGCTTTTCGTGCTGCTTGCTGCTGTTGGCATGGCTGCAATCCACCATCAGCGTGGCGGGCAGCTTGGCGGCCTCCAGGTCCTGGCAGGCCGCGGCGACGCTGGCCGCGTCGTAGTTGGGCGCTTTGCCGCCGCGCAGGATCACGTGGCAGTCGGGATTGCCCTGCGTGTTGACGATGGCCACCTGCCCGTTCTTGTGCACCGACAGGAAGTGGTGGCCGCGGCTGGCGGACTGGATCGCGTCGGTGGCGATGCGGATGTTGCCGTCCGTGCCGTTCTTGAAGCCGATGGGCGCCGACAGGCCCGAGGCCAGTTCGCGGTGCACCTGGCTTTCGGTGGTGCGCGCGCCGATGGCGCCCCAGCTGATGAGGTCGCCGATGTACTGGGGCGAGATCACGTCCAGGAACTCGCTGCCGGCCGGCACGCCCATGCGGTTGATGTCGATGAGCAGCTGGCGCGCGATGCGCAGGCCTTCGTCGATGCGGTAGCTCTCGTCCAGGTACGGATCGTTGATCAGCCCCTTCCAGCCCACCGTGGTGCGGGGCTTCTCGAAGTACACACGCATCACGATCTCCAGCGTGTCGGCGTACTGCTCGCGCACCGCCTTCAGGCGCCGCGCGTAGTCCAGCGCGGCGGCCGGGTCGTGGATGGAGCAGGGGCCGATCACCACCAGCAGCCGGTCGTCCCGGCCCGCCATGATGTCCTGGATGCCGCGCCGCGTGCGCGTGATCAGGGATTCCACCGCCGTTCCCCGGATGGGGAAGAAGCGGATCAGATGTTCTGGAGGGGGCAACACGGTGATGTCCTTGATACGTTCGTCGTCGGTCTGGCTGGTCTTCTCGACGTCGCGGTACCAGGCATCGCTGGTGGGGTTGGCAGTGGCCGTCATGGTTGCGTCCTCGTGGGTTGGATCGGAAAAAAAGGGGGAGCGGAAAAACAAAAAACCGCCGGGCTTTTCAGCTTCGGCGGTTTCTAGAGGAGGGGGGCTCGGGTGGTTGCGCGCTGACCTCTCATCCGCCTGGGACAGAGAAGTAAAACCAAAAATAAAACGCGCTACGCACTTGCATCGGTGGCAATGTAACACCGATTTTTGCGCCGCAACATCCCCGGCGCGTTGCAGCGCTGCCACAAGCGGGGTGCCGTGCTTTCATCGCCCGCGCCCAGCCCACCAGCGGCGCAGGCGCGCCAGCATCGGGCGCCGCCGGGCCGCGGCGGGCTCCGGCGCAGGCTCGCTGAGCATCGCCCCGCCCTGCTCGTACATGTCGATGACCAGCATTGCCTCGCCCAGGGTGCGCCAGGCCAGGCGCTCGAACGCATCGAAGCAGGCCGGCTCGCTGCGGCTTTGGCGGGTCAGTGCCTGGTGCCAGATCTCGATGGCATCGCGCAGGTCTTTCAGGGCCTGCTGGTAGGCCCCCAGTTCGTAGAGCGCATGCAGGCGGAGCCCACCCGGTGAGAAAGAACTGGTGCTCG
>NZ_BAAJYR010000496.1:0-2221 GCF_057546605.1 Acidovorax sp. KPB24-03
GGCGCCGCAGGGGGAGATCGAGGGGGCGCTGGCGCAGATCTGGGCCGAGGTGCTGGGGGTGCAGCGCGTAGGGCGCAATGACCAGTTCTTCGAGCTGGGTGGTCACTCGCTGCTGTCCACCAGGCTGGTCGCCCGCGTGCAGGACCGATTGCACACCGAACTCACGATCCGCCAGGTCTTTCAGTCCCCGGTGCTGCGGGACATGGCTGCCTTGCTCGTGCCAGCACAGGGCCAACGCCCTGCGGCGCAGGCCCTGTCGGACATCGACGCATTGATTGACAGCATGGAGACCCTTTGATGGAAGCCGTTGCCACCCGCCGCATCGCTGAGCGCTTTTCCCGATTGACGGCCGAACAACGCCGCGTCGTCTACCAGAAAATCCGCGCCGAGGGCCTGAGTCCCCGCCAGTTCCCGATCCTGCCGCGCGATGCCGCATGGCAGGAGCGTTCGCCACTGTCGTATGCCCAGCTTCGCCAGTGGTTCCTCTGGCAGATGGACCCGCAGAGCACGGCATATCACATCAGCGCAGCATTGCGGCTGCGCGGCGCGTTGGACGAGGCCGCGGTGCGCGGCAGCTTGGCCGCACTGGTGGAGCGCCACGAGGCGCTGCGAACGGTCTTTCGCACCGGCGCGCAGGGCGAGGTCGAGCAGGTGGTCGGCACCGCGATGCCGCTGGACTGGCGGGTGGTGGATCTGACACCGCAGCCGGTGGCAACAAGGGAAGCCGCTGCGCTCGCCGAAGCTCAGCGCCTTTGCAATGCGCCTTTCGATCTCACCGCGGGGCCGCTGTTGCGTGCGGCACTGATCCGCCTGGCACAGGACGAGCATGTGATGGTGGTGGTGATGCACCACATCGTGTCCGACGGCGCTTCGCTGCAGGTGATCGTGGACGAGTTCGTCGCGCAGTACCGTGCCCAGGTGTCGGGCGACCCCGTCAGCTTGGCGTCTTTGCCCATCCAGTACGCGGATTACGCCGCCTGGCAAAAGCAATGGCTGGAAGCCGGTGAAATGGAGCGGCAGCTGGCCTATTGGACCCAGCAGCTCGGAGGCGATCAGCCCGTGCTGCAACTGCCGGCCGACCATGCACGGCGGGCCGATGGCCGCTACCGCTCGGCGCGGCACCGCATCGAGTTGGCACCGGATCTGGCGCTGGGGGTGCAGCGCTGTGCCCAGGCCTGCGGTGGGACACCGTTCATGGTGCTGCTGGCCGCATGGCAGATCCTGCTGCAGCGGTGTACGGGGCAGGACGACATCCGAGTGGGCGTGCCCCTGGCCAATCGCCACCGTGTGGAGACGGAAGGCATCGTTGGCTTCTTCGTGAACACCCTGGTGATGCGTGCTGTGGTGGATGACCGCGCCACCCTGCAGTCCGTACTGGCCCGCGTGCAAGAGGCTGCGCTGGGTGCCCAGTTGCACCAGGATTTGCCCTTCGAGCAACTGGTTCAGGCGCTGGGCGTCGACCGCAGCCTGGACCATCCTCCGCTGTTCCAGGTGATGTTCAACCACCAGCGCGGCGATTTCGATGCACTCACCCAGTTGCCGGGCCTCTCGCTGCAGGCCTACGACATCGGTGGGCAGGCAGCGCAGTTCGAATTGACGCTGGACATTCGCGAGCATGCCGATGGCCGGATTCACGCTGCGTTTCATTACGCATCCGGGTTGTTTGATCCGGAGACCATCGAGCGCATGGCCCGCCAGTACCAAGCGGTGCTGCGGGCGCTGACACAACGGCCTGAGCAGGCGGTAGGAGAACTGGACCTGTTGGATATCCGTGAGAGAGAGCGGCTGCAGGGTTGGGCAGAGCGAGGGAGGGGGGCTGAGCCGGTGGGGGAGGGTTCCCTGCACGCGCGGATAGAGCGCCATGCGCGGGCGCGGCCGGATGCCGTTGCCCTGGTGCTGGGCGATCGGCAGCTGAGCTACGGAGAGCTCAACCGCCAGGCCAACCAACTGGCGCACCAGCTCATCGGTCGCGGCGTGGGCCCCGAGGTCCGGGTGGGCCTGGCGCTGGAGCGGGGCCTGGAGACGGTCGTTGGCATGCTCGCCATCCTCGAAGGCCGGGGGGGCCTACGGTGCCCCTGGACCCGCAGTACCCAGCCGACCGCCTGGCCTACATGGCGCAGGACAGCGCCGTGGCCCTGGTGCTCACCCACGAGTGCGTTGCGCCGGATCGCTCGCCTGGGCCGGAAGGCCTGCCCACCCTGGAGCTGGACACCCTGGATGG
>NZ_BAAJYR010000497.1:0-2220 GCF_057546605.1 Acidovorax sp. KPB24-03
CTCCAGCCCCTCGGGCTTGCGCAGGTCCAGGGCGATGCTCTTCTTGTTGCGGTTGAACATGGGAAAGAACCCGGCGCCCGCGCCCAGCAGATGCCGCGTGCGGTCGCCGTCCACCGGCTCGATCTTGATGACCTCGGCGCGAGTCGGCCAGGACCATGCCGCACGTGGGCCCCATGACCATGTGCGTGAACTCCACCACGCGCAGGCCCGCCAGGGGCAGGCGCGGGCCTTCGGCGGTGGGGGCGGAAGAAGGATTCAGGGAAGGATTCAAGGGAGCATTCATGGACGCAACGATAGGGTTCGGTCAGGCAGCGGACGCAACCGCTGCGGGGAGGGACGCGGCCGTGCGGGGCAGTCCGGCCTGCCAGAGCGCGCCGTGCAGGGTCTCCCCCTCCAGCCAGCCGGCCACGCGCTCGCGCAGCGCCAGCAGCGCGGCCACGTCCAGGCCGGTGGAAACACCCATGCGCTCCAGCATGAAGGCGAGGTCTTCGGTGGTGACGTTGCCGCTCGCGCCAGGGGCGTGGGGGCAGCCGCCGATGCCGGCCAGGCAGGCATCGAATCGGGTGATGCCGGTCTGCCAGGCGGCATAGGCGTTGGCCAGCCCCATGCCGCGCGTGTCGTGGAAATGCGCGCAGGCCAGCCGCTCGCCGACGAGTCCGCGGGCTTTCTCGAACAGGCGCTGCACGCCCGCCGGATCGGCATGGCCCACGGTGTCGGCCAGGCTCACGCGGTCGGCCCCGGCGTCGAGCAGGGCCTGCATCAGGCGCAGCACTTCGCTTTCGGCCACCTCGCCCTGGAGCGTGCAGCCGAAGGCGGTGCCCACCCCGCCTTCGATCAGGGTGCGGCTGCCCGCGGCATCGCGCGCCGCGCGGATGCGCGCCACCTCGGCCACCACCTCGTCCGGCGTCTTGCGCAGGTTGGCCAGGCTGTGCGCGTGGCTGGCGGAAAGCGGCACGACCATCAGGTCGGCCTGGCATTCGATGGCCCGCTCCGCCCCGCGCAGGTTGGGCACCAGCACCGAGGCGACCAGGCCCGGCAGGGATTTGGCGTGCGCGAGCACCTCGGCGGTGTCGGCCAGTTGCGGCAGCAGGCGCGCCGGCACGAACGAGCCGACCTCGATCTCCCGCTGGCCGGCCGCATAGGCGGCATCGACCCATTCGATCTTGCGAGCGGTGGGCACCACGGTGGCGATGCTCTGCAGGCCATCGCGCAGGCCCACCTCTCTCACGATGGCCTGGGCGGACGAAGGGGGGAGCGGATGGGCGGGCGGGCCTGCGGGCGTGCGGGGGGTCACGGAGTCTCCTGTCTGGGGTCTTGTGCAGGCATTCTAGAAATTCCCTTCCATCAATTCATGCCAATTTTGGAACGCCTAAGATTCCAGGCAGGAAAATCTTGGCCCCCTTCCCTTTTCCACCTTCCTTCCATGCGCCTGCCCGACCTCCAGACCCTCAAACTCTTCGTGGCGGTGTGCGAGCACCGCAACATCGCCCGCGCGGCGGAGCAGGAATCCATCGTCGGCTCGGCGGTGAGCAAGCGGCTGGCGCAACTGGAGGACACGCTGGGCACGCCGCTGCTGGTGCGCAAGCGCCACGGCGTGGTGCCCACCGCCGCCGGCGAAACCCTGCTGGAACACGCCCGCACCATGCTGGCGAGCGTGGACCGCATCGAGCGCGACATGGCAGCCTTCGCCACCGGCATCCGCGGGCACGTGCGCATGCTGGTCACAGCCTCGGTCATGGCCGAATCGCTGGCGGACGACGTGGCGGCCTTCCTGCAGAACCCCGCGCACCGCGACATCCAGGTGAGCATGGAGGAACGGGTGAGCCCCGAGGTGGTCCGCGGCATCCGCGAAGGCAGCGCCTCCATCGGCATCTGCTGGGACGCGGCCGATCTGCAGGGCCTGGAAACGCGCAGCTACCGGCACGATCACCTGGCCATCGTCGCCCACCCCTCGCACCCGGTGGCGCGCCAGGACAGCGTGCGGTTCGCCGACGTGCTGGGCTACGAGTTCGTGAGCATGCCGGCCCTGAGCGCCGTGCACGTGCTGCTGGCGCGCGCCGCGGCGGTGGAGGGCAAGACGCTGGTGCACCGCGTGCTGGTGTCCAACTTCGATGCGGCGCTACGCGTGGTGCGCGCCAACCTCGCCATCAGCGTGGTGCCCGCCGAGGTGGCGGTGCCGTTCGCCGCGGCCACGGGGGGTGCGCATCGTGCCGCTGGCCG
>NZ_BAAJYR010000498.1:0-2218 GCF_057546605.1 Acidovorax sp. KPB24-03
CAGCCGCTGGCCTCGGCGCGGGCCACGTAGTCGCGCAGCGCGGGGCGGAAGTCCGGGTGCGCGCAGCGCTCGATCACCACGCGCGAGCGCTGCGAGGGCGAGAGCCCGCGCAGGTCGGCCAGGCCCTGCTCGGTCACGATCACCTGCACGTCGTGCTCGGTATGGTCCACGTGCGAGGCCATGGGCACGATGCACGAGATGGCGCCGCCCTTGGCCAGCGACGGCGTGAGGAACATCGACAGGTAGGCGTTGCGCGCATAGTCGCCCGAGCCGCCGATGCCGTTCATGATGGACGAGCCCATCACGTGCGTGGAGTTCACGTTGCCGTAGATATCGGCCTCGATCATGCCGTTCATCGAGATCAGGCCCAGGCGGCGGATCAGCTCGGGGTGGTTGCTGATCTCCTGGGGGCGCAGAACGATGCGCTCGCGGTAGAAGTCGATGTGGCGGTTGAATTCCTCGGTGGCCGCCGGGCTGAGCGACAGCGCCGTGGCCGAGGCGCTGTCGAGCTTGCCCGAGCGCAGCATGTCCAGCATGCCGTCCTGCAGCACCTCGGTGTAGGCTGTCATGTGGTCGAACGGCCCGGCGTTCAGGCCGGCCAGCACGGCGTTGGCGATGTTGCCCACGCCGGACTGCAGCGGCAGCAGGCCGGGCGGCAGGCGGCCCCGCGCCACCTCGTGCTGCAGGAACTCGATGATGTGGCCGGCGATGCGCTGGGAGGTGTCGTCCGGCGCGGCATAGGCCGAGTTGCGGTCCGGTGCGTGCGTGGCCACCACGGCGACCACCTTGGCCGGGTCGCAGCGCAGGTAGGGCTCGCCGATGCGGTCGGCCGGGCGCACCAGCGGGATCGGCACGCGGTTGGGCGGCAGGTCGGTGCCGTAGTAGATGTCGTGCATGCCCTCCAGGCCCTCGGGCTGCCAGCTGTTGACCTCCAGGATGATGCGGTCCGCCTGGTCCAGCCAGGTCTTGTTATTGCCCACCGACGACGAGGGGATCAGCCGGCCGTCGGGCAGCACGCCGGCCACCTCGATCACCGCCACGTCCAGCTTGCCCCACAAGCCGAACCACACGTAGGGCGCCACGTGCGACAGGTGGGCGTCCACGTACTGCATCTGGCCGGCATTGATCTGCTGGCGGCAGGTGGGGTCGGACTGGTAGGGCATGCGCATGCTGATGCCCCCCACCTTGGCCAGTGCGCCGTCCAGCTCCGGCGCGGTGGAGGCCCCCGTCCACAGCCCGATGCGAAAGGCCTCGCCGGCCGCGTGCAGCCCTTCGATGCGGCGGGCCAGCGCCGCCGGCACGGCCTTGGGATAGCCCGCGCCGGTGAAGCCGCTCATGCCCACGCGCGCGCCGTCGGGAATCAGCTCGGCGGCCTGTTCGGCTGACAAGGTGCGTTCGCGCAGCAGGGGGTTGAGAACGCGGCTGGGTGGGGTCATGGAAGGGGCTTTCTGCGCAATGAGGGGCGGCCCAAGGGGCCGCAAAGGCTGCGCGAAATCTTAGCAGCCGCCTGTGTCATGCCTCAGGGTTTACCCGAGCGCCAAAGCGGTCCCGGTCACTTTGGAATGCACCCGCGGCGACCGGCGGTACGATCGATGCCACCCATGTCCACGACGTCCCTTTGCCCCTCCTGCCGGCAGCCCGCCGAGTCCCATCGCTTCCGCTCGCACGGCAGCGAGACCATCGAGCTGGACCTGTGTTTCGCCTGCCAGGGCCTGTGGTTCGACCCGCGGGAGAACACGCGCCTGGCCCCGGCCGGGGTGGTGGCGCTGTTCGAGCTGTTGCACCAGCACCGCGGGGATGCGCGCCACCCGGTGGCCCAGCGGCTGCAATGCCCGCACTGCCCGCGCGCGCTGGAGCCCGGCTTCGACGTGGTCAAGGGCGGGCGGTACAAGACCTTCCGCTGCCCCGCAGGGCACGGCCGGTTCAGCACCTTCGGCTCGCTCATGGTGGAAAAGGGGTTCGTGCGGCACCTGTCGGTGGCGGAGATCGACGCGCTGGCCGAGCGCGTAGGCACCATCCAGTGCACCAGTTGCGGCGGCACGGTGGACATCCGCAACGACCACGCCTGCCCCTATTGCCGCTCGGCCCTGTCGCTGCTGGACCCGCAGGCCGTGGACCGGGCATTGGACCGCCACGCCAGCGCGGCGCGGGCCGCACCGGCTGCCGCCGCGCCCGGGCCCTCCGACGTGGCCGATGCGCTGGTGGCCCTGGAGCGCGT
>NZ_BAAJYR010000499.1:0-2205 GCF_057546605.1 Acidovorax sp. KPB24-03
CGCCGGCCGCGCCACCATCACGCGGGCCGAACGGCTGCGCAGCAGGCGCCGCCAGCTCGGCAGCGAGATGCGGTCTCCCAGGAACGAGGCGCGCTCGATCGCCTCCAGCGCACGGGCATCGGCAGGCAAGCCGTCATCGATCGCCCGCCCGGGCGTGGCACGGGGCCGGGCCTTATTCATGATCGCGACCGCTGTCCGGGCGCGGGGCCGGGCGCTCCATCCAGTACAGCAGGCACCAGGCGCCGCCGAGCGGCAGGAAGACCACGAGCAGGGCCAGAAAGAGGTGCAGGGCAACGTCGTGCATCGAACAGGTTCTCAGTGCATCCAGTGGGTGGGCCGGGCGATGCGGCCGAATTCCGCGCAGGGCATGCCGGCCGTCAGCAGGCGCAGGCACGCGGCCAGTTCGCCGCGGCGCACGTTCATCTCGATGCGGATGCAGTGCCGGGCCGCATCCACGTCGATGCGGTAGCCCTGCACGCGCGGGCCCAGGATGCGGTGCAGCGAGCGGCGCCCTTCCAGCACGTCGGTATGAAAGAGGCGCAGCGGCAGCACGACGATGTCGCTGTCGGCCGGCGGCCGGGCCTCCAGGGCCACGCGGTGAAGGGTCGGAAAAGCGCAGGAATGCGGCATGGGGCGAGTCGCCGCCACGGGGCCGGAGGGGTGCCGGCGGGCGGTGGCGGGCTGCGGGTGGAACATGGCCCCAGTCTAGGAACGCCGGCATAAAAACGCCGTAAAAAATGCGCCGGCGCCCGTCAATTCCCCGTCAACCCGCCCGGGCGCCCGCCGCCGGGCCGGCAGGCGCCCGGGCGGCCGGCTGCGGGACAATGCGGCTCCCCGCGTGCCCACAACGACATTCCCACCATGAAGACCGCGCAGATCGAACCCTTCTTCGCCGCCCTGAAGGCCGCCAACCCCATGCCCAACACGGAGCTGGAATACACCACGGTGTTCGAGCTGCTGGCCGCGGTGCTGCTCTCGGCCCAGGCCACCGACGTGGGCGTGAACAAGGCCACGCGCAAGCTCTTTCCGGTGGCAGGCACGCCGCAGGCCATCCTCGACCTCGGGCTGGAAGGGCTGGAGGGCTACATCAAGACCATCGGGCTGTACCGCAGCAAGGCACGGCACCTGATGGCCACCTGCCGCATCCTGGTGGAGCAGCACGGCGGCGTGGTGCCCCGCACCCGCGAGGCGCTGGAGGCCCTGCCCGGCGTGGGCCGCAAGACGGCCAACGTGGTGCTGAACGTGGCGTTCGGCCAGCCCACCATGGCGGTGGACACGCACATCTTCCGCGTCAGCAACCGCACGGGCCTCGCGCCCGGCAAGAACCCGCTGGCGGTGGAGCTGCAGCTGATGAAGCGTGTTCCTGCGGCCTACGCGGTGGACTCGCACCACTGGCTGATCCTGCTGGGCCGCTACGTGTGCCAGGCGCGCAAGCCGCGCTGCTGGGAATGCGTGGTGGCGCCGTACTGCGACTACCAGCCCAAGACCCCGCCGCCGTGACAGGACGGCTGGGCATTAAAAGTGCCTCCAGCACAATTGATACTAGGGCATATAGCTATATTTTTCATAGCACCACGCCCTAGCGCCCGTGGGTGGCGGATTCACCCCACGGCCAGCACCGCGCGCCGCCGGATCAGGCGCGCAGTTCGCGCAGCAGCTTGCCCACATCGAGGCCCTGCGCACGTTGCTGGATCTGCGGCGCGTAGCGCTGCTGCAGGTTGCGCGCCTCGTCCACCGTGCGCGAGAAGGAGGATTTGAGCGCGTCCTTGCCCAGCGTGCGGCCCCCGGCGTAGTAGCGCTGCGCCACCTTGCCCAGCGCGTACGTGGTGGCGAACGAGAACGCCGAGCCCGTGGCGGCGCTGCCCACCGCGCGGCCCATGCCGCCCATCACCTTGCCCAGCAGCCCGCCCACCAGCTTGCGGCCGAACTGCTCCACATACTGCGAGGTGAGGCCCACGCCCACCGTGGCGAGAAAGTCGGTGATGTGGCCCTTGTCCAGCTCGTAGCCGTACAGCTTGCCGATGCGGTAGACCAGCCGCGTCTGCAGCGGAATGATCGCCATGGAGGCCAACGACTGCGGCAACAGTTCCAGCGCCCCGTTCAGGATGGAGGCATTCAGCACCATGGAGTCGATCTCGGCCGCATGGGGATCGACGGCCGGCGCCGGCGCGCCACCCGGTACCGGCGCTGGCACCGGTGCCAGCG
>NZ_BAAJYR010000500.1:0-2204 GCF_057546605.1 Acidovorax sp. KPB24-03
GGGGCGGCCGGCGCACCGCCGGCGGTGCCCGCCGGCAGCGTCTCCTCCATCACCGTCTGGCGCAGCTGGCGGCCGAATTTCTCGTTCATCACGTCGTCCGACAGGTACGTGATGTGGCCGATCATCCGCGCGATGCGCAGGCCGCGCTGCGGGATCGCCCCGTGCCGGTAGAAGTGCCCGCCGTGGAAATCCGGGTCGGTCACGATGGCCCGGCGCGCCACCTCGTTGAAGGCGATGTTCTCCGCCGTGAGATTGGGGGCGCTGGCCACCACCACCGCATGGCGCACACGTTCGGGGTACTGCAGCGTCCACGACAGCGCCTGCATGCCGCCCAGGCTGCCGCCCAGCACCGCCGCGAGCTGCTGCACGCCGATGCGGTCCAGCAGGCGGGCCTGCGCGTTCACCCAGTCCTCCACCGTCACCACGGGGAAGTCGGCGCCGTACACCTCGCCGGTGTCCGGGTGCGTGTCCATCGGGCCGGTCGATCCGAAGCACGAACCCAGGTTGTTGATGCCGATCACGAAGAAGCGGTTCGTGTCCACCGGCTTGCCGGGGCCGATCATGTTGTTCCACCAGCCCTCGCTCCTGGGCTGGCCTTCGTACACGCCCGCCACGTGGTGCGAGGCGTTCAGCGCATGGCACACCAGCACCGCGTTGGAGCGGTCGGCGTTGAGCGTGCCGTAGGTCTCGAAGGCAAGGGTGTAGTCGCGGATGGCGCCGCCGCCCTGCAGCGGCAGCGCGTCGGCGAAATGCAGGGACTGGGGCGTGGCAATGAAGGACATGAAAAAACCCGGCGTCGCTAAAAACGAGGCCGGGTCGGTGTGTCTGTCACTTGGCGGACGGGTCTTTAGCGGTATTTATAAAGCGCCCGCAAGCTATGCAAATCGGCGCGAGGGGCACTATACCAAAGCCCGGGCCCGCCGGCCATGGGCCCGTGCACGTTCAGGCCGCGGGTGCGAAAAGCGCGATCAGCCCCAGCACGAGGAAGATCACCGCCGACACCATGTGCACCGCGCGGATCGGCACCCGCCGCGTGATGCGCTCGCCCAGCCACACCACGGGTGCGTTGGCCAGCATCATGCCCAGCGTCGTGCCGGCCACCACCCACCAGTAGGCGCTGTAGCGCGCGGCCAGCATCACCGTGGCGACCTGGGTCTTGTCGCCCATCTCGGCCAGGAAGAACGCGATCAGCGTGGTGCCGAACACGCCAAAGCGCGGCGCGCCGCCCGATGCGTCGTCGTCCAGCCGGTCGGGGATGAGCATCCACACCGCCATCGCGATGAACGACAGCCCGAGACCCCAGCGCAGCACCTGCGGCCCCACGACGGTCGTCACCCAGGCGCCCACGGCGCCGGCCAGCGCGTGGTTGGCCAGCGTGGCGACCAGGATGCCGAGCACGATCGGCCAGGGCTTGCGAAAACGCGCCGCGAGAACGAGGGAAAGGAGTTGGGTCTTGTCGCCCATCTCCGCGAGGGCGACGATGGCGGTCGAAACGAAAAAGGCTTCCATTGGGGGCAGGGAGTTGTCCGGCCGGACAGGTCGCAGAGCATTGACTGCACCCCGACGCCGGCCTTTGGGATCGGTGTGCAGTCAATGGTCTCGCCCAGTTCCGATGGAACCGCATGCACCACAGGCCGCGCAGGCCCGAGTTTGTTGATGCATGCCCCCGCGCGGTCTGTGCGCCGGGCGGGCTACTCCCCAAAGACGGGCCGATTGTAACGATGCGCTTCCAGCCTTCGGGTAAATACCCAACGAAAACGTTGCAGGCGCGCCAATTTTCGTGCTTGGACCCCGAATAGATGGTTAATAATGGGCCTTGCCTTTCTGCCAAGCAGGAACGCAAGTAGCGGTGATTGGTCGGTTTCGCGTCTTTGAAGTCGTCACAGGTTTGTTGATTGCGTCGGGCTCCATCGCGTTTTCTTGTTTTTTTTAGGAGTCCTTCATGGGCAACAAACTCTACGTGGGCAACCTGCCCTATTCTTTCCGCGACGACGACCTGCAACAAACGTTCAGCCAGTACGGCAACGTGGTGAGCGCCAAGGTCATGATGGAACGTGACACCGGCCGCTCCAAGGGTTTCGGCTTCGTCGAAATGAGCAACGATGCCGAAGCGCAAGCCGCCATCCAAGGCGCGCATGGTCAAAACTTCGGCGGCCGTGACCTCGTGGTCAACGAAGCCCGTCCGATGGAACCCCGTCCCCCCC
>NZ_BAAJYR010000502.1:0-2173 GCF_057546605.1 Acidovorax sp. KPB24-03
TGGGCCAGGGCCACGGCGTTCATGGCGCCGGCGCTCGTGCCGCTGATGCCGTCGAGCGTGAAGCGCCCGTCTTCCAGCAGCGCATCGAGCACGCCCCAGGTCAGCGCGCCGTGCGAGCCGCCGCCCTGCAGGGCAAGGTTGAGCCGCCGCGGCGCTGCGAGGGCCGCTGCCTCAGGCATCGATCGCCTGGCCCTTGTTCATCGCCACCATGCCGCGCACGATGCGGTACAGGAACCAGATGGAGATCAGGCCCCAGGCGATCCAGCCCGGCGCGATGAACAACAGCCACAGCGGCGCGGTCACCACGTAGAGCACGCCGGCCCAGAGGACGGTGCGGATGCGGTACGAGAAATGGCTGGCCTGCCAGGTGCCTTCGGCATCGCTTTTCTTGACCAAGTCGATGACCAGGGCGATGACCAGCAGCAGGGCCCCGGGCTGCGCGCCGGGGATGACGGCGCCCACGGCGACGATCAGGTGCAGGAAATAGCTGATCCAACCCACGGTCTTGAGCGATTCGGCCCGCTCGTTCGGCTCCACGTCGATGATGTCGCTCACGCGTTGGCTCCTTCGTCGTTGGCGCGGGCCAGGGCCTTGCGCAGGGATTTTTCCTCGATGCCGCTGGTGCCCTCGCGGCGCTCCAGCTCGGCCACCACGTCGGCCGGGGTCAGGCCGTAGTGCGCGAGGGCGATCATGGAATGAAACCACAGGTCGGCCACTTCGTACACCAGCTTGGACGGGTCGGCGCCATGGTCCACGTCCTTGGCGGCCATGACGACCTCGGTGGCTTCCTCGCCGATCTTCTTGAGGAAGGCGTCCGGCCCCTTGTGCAGCAGCCGCGCCACGTAGCTCTTGTCGGCATCGCCGCCGTGGGCGGGCTTGCGGCTTTCGATCACGGCGGCCAGCCGCGCGAGCGCGTCTTCGGACGGGCGGGCCTGCGGAGCAGTCGGGGCGTCGGTGAGGGGGATGGTCATGGGCATTGCCGTTATTTGTAGATGGACTCGGGGTCTTTCAAGACCGGATCGACCGCCTGCCAGGCGCCGTCCTTGAGCACGCTGAAAAAACAGCTGTGGCGGCCGGTGTGGCAGGCGATGCCGGGCTCGTGGCCGAGCTGCGTCACCTTGAGCAGCACCACGTCGTTGTCGCAGTCCAGGCGGATTTCGTGCACCGTCTGCACGTGGCCCGACTCCTCGCCCTTGAACCACAGCTTGCCGCGCGAGCGGCTGAAATACACCGCGCGCCCCAGTTCGGCCGTCTTGGCCAGGGCCTCGCGGTCCATCCACGCGAACATGAGCACATCGCCCGTGGCCGCCTCCTGCGCGATGGCGGGCACCAGGCCCTGCGCATCCCATTTCACTTCGTCGAGCCAGTTCATGGAGTCATTCTCGGTCATTTGCTGCACTGCGGGAAAGGCCTGTTTTGCTATTATTTTCATAGCATAACACCCTAGTATTGATTGCGCCGAAGGCCATTTTCATGCAAAAAGGCCTGCGGGCCTCACTGCACCGACAGGAACACCCATTTGCGGTCCCAGTTCGTGCGGCCCAGGTACTTGATGGCGAAGGCGTAGCGGCCGGGGGGCAGCGTGTCCTGCGTGAGCGTCTCCTGCTGCACCACGGCCGGGCGGCCGCCGATGCGCACGTCGGGGCTGGCGACGTGCTCGGTCTCGCTCTCCAGGTTCTGCCCGTCGAGGGCATACACCGTCACGTCGGCCTCCTCGCGGGGCTCGCCGACATGGGCACGCCCGAACGCGTTGGCGAACGTCTCCACATCGAGCGCCGCGGCCCTGCCCAGGGGGCGGCGCACGGTCCAGTACACGTCGCGCACGCCACCGTCGAGGGCGCGCAGCTGCGCCCGCAGGCGTTCGAACTCCTCGCGCGTGGCGATCACCTCCACCGGCTGGCCGCCGATGGTGGCGTCGAAGCAGCGGCCGATGCGGTCGGCGCAAGGCGCGCGGTCGAAGTAGCCCGAGGCATAGGACGGCGCCGGCGTGCTGCCCGCAGAGCGCGGACTCTGCGCGCAGCCTGCCAGCACGGCGGCGAAAAGGACCGTGCAGATCCCCGCCGCGAGGCGGGCGCGGCCCCGGGTGCGGCCCGTCACAGCCGCACCGGAATGCCCCGCCTCGGCATGCGCCGCCTTCGCCTGGCCCGATCGGCTGGTATTCGCCCGGTGATAG
>NZ_BAAJYR010000503.1:0-2170 GCF_057546605.1 Acidovorax sp. KPB24-03
GCGCCGGCATCGCGCGCGGCCCAGGTGGCCAGGGCCGCCCCGGCAGCGCCGCCAGCCATGAGCTTGATGAGGTCGCGCCGGCCTTCATAGACGGCGCGGGGGGTGATTTCGCTGCTGGCGGCGTGGATGAAGCCGTTGTCTCTGCGGGGAATCGGCATGGGGAATCCTTGTGGTTCGGGGGGACGATGCCGGTTATACGCGCACCGGCCCCGAAAGGATTCATTGTGGGCTACAACGTTCCGTAGCTGTGCAGCCCCGACAGCCACATGTTCACGCCCAGGAAGGCGAATGTGGTCACGCCCAGCCCCACCAGCGCCCACCAGGCGGACACGGTGCCGCGCAGGCCCTTCATCAGGCGCATGTGCAGCCAGGCCGCGTAGTTGAGCCACACGATCAGCGCCCAGGTCTCCTTGGGGTCCCAGCTCCAGTAGCCGCCCCAGGCCTCGGCCGCCCAGAGCGCGCCCAGCACCGTGGCGATGGTGAAAAAGGCGAAGCCCACGGCGATGGCCTTGTACATGACATCGTCCAGCACCTCGAACGACGGCAGACGGGCCGCGATGCGCCGACGCCCGAGCAGGATGCCCGCCACGATGAACGCCGACACGCCGAAATACACCATCCAGTAGCCGCCGCCGTTCTCGGTGGCGCCCTGGCGGAACACGATGGGCTCGAAGCACAGCACCACGCCCAGCAGCCACAGGGGCGCGAGCTTGTACCAGCGCGTCTCGCCGGCCTGCTGCTTGATGAGGTAGGCGAACGCCACCATGGCCGACAGCGCGAAGGTGCCGTAGCCGATGAAGTTGGCGGGCACGTGCAGCTTCATCCACCAGCTCTTCAGGGCCGGCACCAGGGGCTGGATCTCGTGCGCCTCGCGCACCACGGTGTACCAGAGCAGAAAGCCCACGGCGGCGCTGACCACCAGCATGACGAAGCCGCCCAGCGCGCGGGTCTCGTACTGCGCCTCGTAATAGAGGTAGAAGGCCGCGGTCATCCAGCAAAACAGCACGAACACCTCGTACAGGTTGCTCACCGGGATGTGGCCCACGTCGGCGCCGATGAGGTAGCTCTCGTACCAGCGCACCAGCGTGCCGATGAGCGCCATGCCGATGCCCACCCACGCCAGGCGCGAGCCCAGCAGCGACAGGGTGCGGCCCTCTCCGCGGGAGAACATGCCGATCCAGTAGAACGCCGTGCTCATGAAGAACAGCATGCTCATCCACAGGATGGCCGACTGGCTGGACAGGAAATACTTGAGGCCGAACACCGTGTCGGCGCGCGCCAGGCTGCCGGCGCCGTCCTGCTGGTATAGGCCGATGGCCGCCAGGGCGAAGGCCGCCACCACCACCATCAGCACCCGCAGCGGCCGCCAGAACCAGCCCAGCCAAACGGTGCAGGGAATGGCGCCGAGTAGGATGCCTTTTTCGTAGACATCCATGAACGCGCCGTAGCGCTGCAGCGCGAACAGCCCGCCCGCCGCGACCAGCGCGGCGAAGACCCAGTCGAAGGCATTGCGCCGGGCCAGGAACCCCTCGTTCAGGGTGATGGTGCGGTCGGCGCGATCCGTGCGATCGCGGGCAGCGTCCGTGGCGGCGGTGTTCATGCGGTGTCTCCGTGGGGCCGCGCCCCGATGAGTTTGTCGGTGAGCCGGGCGAACTCGCGGTCGCCGTCCAGGGTCTTGCGGTTGCTCGACAGCGCCATGGTGGCCTGGGCGCCCCCGTCCTGGGGCACCAGCCACACCCACAGGCGCCGTTCGCGCACGTAGAGCATCGAAAACACGCCGATGATCAGCAGCGCGCAGCCAAGGTACACGATGTTCTTGCCCGGCGCGCGGGCCACCTGGAAGACACTCGCCTGCACCTGGGTGAAGTCCTTGAGCTCGAACGCCAGGGGCACGGGGTAGGCCTGCGCGTCGCTGAGCGACAGCACCGCCTGCGTCATGAACGCCTGGGTGGCATCGCTCTGCGCCAGGGGTTTGAGGCCCGCACGCTCGCGCGTGAGCTGGGCCAGCTCGAACAGCGCGCCGTTCAGGATGCGGATCAGCACCTCGCCCGCCCGCTCGCGTTCGGCCGGCGGCACGTTGGCCTCCATGAAGTCCGAGATCGCCTGCAGGCCGCCGCGGCCCGGCGCACCGCCCTTGCCCGTGGTGGCGCCTGCCGCGCCGGCGTCCGCC
>NZ_BAAJYR010000504.1:0-2166 GCF_057546605.1 Acidovorax sp. KPB24-03
TAGCGATATGCCCTAGTGTTGATTGCGCTGGAGGCCGATGGGGCTTGAAGTCCTCCCCGACGCGGTGCGCGGATGCGGACTTCCTTCCGGTCTTCCGATCCTGGCGACAGGGCGTCGCGCGCCGTCAACGCCCCGTGTTGGCATCACGGCAGGAAGTCGGTTCGCGCAGCGCTGTGACCTTTTCGGTTTTGGCGCAGCGATTGCGCTGGACGGAAAGTAGCCTGAGGTGCGCTGGAACTCCAAAGCCGCCAAGCCTTCGGCGCACCTCCATGTTCAACACCATCCATCGCCTTTTCCATTCCCGTCCCCGAACCGGTCCAACGGAACGTGCACCTGCCGAGAACACGCCGCCACGCGGTTCTCCCCGTGCAGCCGAAGGCTCTGGCAGTCCGCTGACCGCGCGGCGCCGTGAAAATGCCCAGGCGGAAAACACCATGGCGCCCCGAAGCTCCGTGGTTGGGCGCGCTTCCAGTTCACCGCCGCGTTCGCCGCTGCATCCGGCCGCAGCGGCGGGTACCTCGTCGGCTGCCCTGGCCAGCAGCGTGGTGCGCGATATCGACGACTGGCTCGAGCGCAGCCTGCCGCTGGCAGACAAGGTGAATGGCAACGTCGACTTCTACGATGACGTTGAAGACAGAGACACGACACAGGATGTCTTGCGAGGGGTGGCCACCGCGATGCGCCGCGTGGCCATGGGAGACAGTTCCAGGCTCGTGGTGGCGTGGGGCCTTCCTGCCAAGACGCTGCCCGATGCGATCGGACGGCTGCAAGGCCTGCTGGAGCTGTCGCTGACCAACACCGGGCTGACCTCGCTGCCTGAAACCCTGGGTGAGCTTCGCCAGTTGCGCCATCTGACGCTGGCCACCAACCAAGAGATGGAGAGCCTGCCGGCGTCGCTGACGGCCCTCCCCAACTTGCACACCCTGCAATTGATCGGGAATTCATTGAAAGAACTTCCCTTGGACTTGGGGCGCATGCAAAGCCTGCGCACGCTCGAGTTGGGTTGCGGGGAATATTCGACCCTGCCAGCCAGCATCACCGAACTGCGCCACCTGACGCAATTGAGCGTGTCGCACTCTCGGCACATCCGGGAATTGCCCGAAAACATCGGCGACATGCAGGGGCTCCAGACATTGGTCCTCCAAGGGAATGCCAAGCTGGCGCGTTTGCCCGACAGCGTGGGAGACCTTTCCAACCTGCAGTTCCTGGACTTGGAGGGCACAAAACTGCAGACCCTGCCCCAGTCCCTGGCCCGGTTGCCCGCCAACTGCGTCATCCAGGTGCCCGATCATTTGCGCGGCCAATTGCAGCAAATCCGCCACCCCCAGGCTGCACGGCAAGCGGCGCAGGCGCCCACAGCGAGGATGTGGCCACCGACGACGCCCGCGACCCGGCAGGCTGGGCCATCACGGAACCACGGGGCTGAACTCCGGCGTGAGCTCAAGCGCATCGACCCCGACCTGACCGCGCGCTTTGACAAGTGGAGGGCGGGGCTGTCCCACGACGCGGTGATGTTGGGCCGATCGCTGACACGGGAAGACCGGGCCCTTCTGGATCAGATCGTGGCCGAGGCCATCGCTTCTGCCGGGTTTCGAAGCAGCTTCGACCAGTTTTTGAGCGAACACACACTCAAGGCCGTGGATGCCGACGGCGTGACGCAGGTGCATGACGGCCCGGCCGTGTTGGGCGACGTCAAAACCGGGTTCTCCAAAATGCTGGAGCACAAGATCATGCATACGCAAGACCCGCGCGCGGCGCTTGACCTGCTGCAGGGCGCTCTTCGCGATCCCGGTCTGGGCATGTCGCGCGAAGCGCTTCTCCACGAAAGAGACCTGCTCGATCCTCGCCTGACGCGCATGTGGGCGCCGTTGCGGGCCTACATTTCCATGCACGACGTCAAGGTAAAAGCCAAGCAGGAAGCCGCGACCAAACTGGCCATGGCGCAGTTCGAGAACGCGGAGAAGGGCGTCATCAGCGAAGCGAAAGCGATGCGGGAGTCTAAAAAGGCGGAGGCCAAAGTGAATGACTCCATCGACCGGCGGGCCCGAGCGCTGGTGGATGGCGAATGGCGCATCCGGTAGGCAGCGCCAGCGCCTTTGGTGCGCTATTGAATTTGTAGCGTCATGCCCTGGTGTCGATTGCGCTGGAGGCCGATGGGGCTTGAAG
>NZ_BAAJYR010000505.1:0-2164 GCF_057546605.1 Acidovorax sp. KPB24-03
CGGCGCTCGCGCGTGTCGCCCGCCTCCATGCGCTCGTCGGTCCACTGGCGGTTCATGTCCTGGTCGGTGAAGCGCGAGGCGTCGTGGTCGGCCGGATCGAAGCGGTCGAAGGCCTCCAGGTTGCAGAACGCCAGCGTGAGCGCGCCCTGCTGCGGGCGCAGCCCCGCCGCCAGCAGGCCCTGCAGCGCCCAGGCGCCGCACAGCTCGTTGCCGTGCACCAGGGCGCTGATGAGGACATGGCGGCCGGGCAGGCCGGAATCGAAGTGCCACACGCCTTCGGTGCCGGTGTTGCCGGCGCGCCAGGGCGTGAGGTCGGGGGCGGTGAGTGCGAAGGTCCGGGGCATCAAGGTCACTCCTCGATCTTGGCGAATTCGACGATCTTCTGGTACTTGGCCACTTCCGAGGCGATGAACTGGTCGGCGTTCAGGCTGGTGGAGGCCACCGTCGAGCCGGAGGCTTCCATTTTCTTGCGGAAGTCGGGCGACTGCAGCGCCTCGTTCAGCGCCTTCTTGAGCTTGTCGTGCACGGGCTTGGGCAGCTTGGCCGGGCCCATCAGGGCGAACCACACGCCGATGTCCACGTTCTTGTACTGCGGCAGCTCGGCCAGTGCGGGAATGTCGGGCGTGATGGCCGAGCGCTTGGCCTCGGTCGTGCCCAGCGCGACGACCTTGCCGCTCTTGATGTGGGGCAGGCCGCTGGAGAGCACGAACACGCCGAACTCCAGGTTGTTGCCCAGCAGGTCGTTGGTGAGCGGGGCCACGCCGCGGTAGGGGATGTGCGTCATGAACAGTTTGCCCTGCTCCTTGACCATCTCGCCCGCCAGGTGCAGCGAGGTGCCCACGCCCGAGCTGCCGTAGCTGTACTTGCCGGGGTTCCTGGACACGCGCTGCGTGAACTCGGCCGCGTTCTTCACGCCCGAGCCGGTGGAGGCCACCAGCACCAGGGGCTGCGAGGCGATCACGCCGATGGCGGTGAAGTCCTTCACGTCGTACTTGACCTTCTTGGTCACCAGCTTGTTGATGGCGATCTCGTTGCTCGCGCCCACGAGCAGCGTGTAGCCGTCCGGCGCGGCGCTGGCCACCTTCTGCGCGCCGATGGCGCCGCCGGCGCCGCCCACGTTCTCGATCACCACCGGCACGCCCAGGCGCGCGCCCAGTTCCTGCGCCACCGTGCGCCCGGTGAGGTCGGTGCTGCCGCCGGGCGGGTAGCCGACGACGATGGTGATGGGCTTGCTCGGGTAGCTGTCCTGCGCGGCGGCGGGGCCGGCGGCCAGCAGGGCGAGGCCGCACAGCAAAAGCGTGCGGCGGAAGGCGGGGTGGGCATGCATCGGAGTCTCCTGGTGGGGTGTGGGCCGATTGTGCGAAGGCAGGCAGGGCGCGGGGGTGCCGAGTCGGCACGCCATGGTGCTGTTTCGGCACGCGGGCGCCAAGGGGGCGAACCCGATGCCGGCGCGGGCCGTCACCGCGTGGCGATGGCGTGCCAGATCGCCTCGGCCTGCGTGCTCAGCCGGCGCTTGGGCCGGTACAGCCGCACGTCGAACTTCGCCTCCATGCTGCGGTCGCCCGCCTTGGCCAGCCGGCCGGCCTTGCAGTCGGCATGCACCATGGACCACGGCAGCCAGGCCACGCCCAGGCCCTTGTGCACGTATTCGTATTGCGCATCGGCCGAGTCGCACTCCACCGTGCGCTGCAGGCGCTGCGTGACCGGGTGGTGCGCCAGCTGGTCCTCCACCAGCCGGCCCAGCGCCAGCGTGCGCGCGTAGGCCAGGTAGGGAATGGGGCCCGCGCCCGCCAGCGGGTGCAGCGCCGCGCCCTGCGCCGTGGCGCGCGACACCGGCACCAGCCGGTCCGAGGCCAGCGTGATGTGCGAGAACTGGCGCGCATCCAGCCGGATGGCCAGCGCCGGGTGGTGGTAGGCGATGGAAAAATCCGCCTCGCCGCGCTCCAGCAGGGCCACGGTGTCGGCCAGCGCGCGGGTCAGGATGCACAGCTCGCAGTCCTTCATCACCGGGCGCAGCCGCACCAGCAGGTCGGCCACCACGGTGCGGGCCAGCGTGCGGCCCGTGGTGAGCGTCACGGTGCGCGCCTGGCGCCCGGCCACCGCGCGCAGTTCCTCGTGCGACTGCGCGAGGTTGCGCGCCATCTGCTCGGCCGTGTCCAGAAAG
>NZ_BAAJYR010000506.1:0-2162 GCF_057546605.1 Acidovorax sp. KPB24-03
CGATGGCCGAGGGGGCCTGGGCGTGGTGGGGGACAACCGGCTGCGCTTCTATCAAGACCTGCACTTCGAGTACGACGTGCATGGCAATGTGACGAAGCGCACCCGGGGCAATCAGAAAGCGGGGCACCATGAGGTGGTCCAGCTGCGCTGGAATGCCGATCATCAGCTGGTCGAGGCCAGCACCACGCGCCATGGCGTGACGCAGACCACGCGGTATGCCTATGACGCGCTGGGACGGCGCGTGTCCAAGGCGGACTCGTTCGGCGCCACGCACTTCCTGTGGGATGGCGATCTGATGGTGCACAGCCAGCGTGGGGGCAAGGAGGCGCTGTTCGTGTACGAGCCAGCGAGCTTTGTGCCCCTGGCAACGGTTCAGGGCACGCAGGATCGATTCGAGACGTATTGGTATCAGTGCGACCAGATCGGGGCGCCGCTGGAGTTGACGGATGCTCAGGGGCACATCGCCTGGGCGGCGGACTACAAGGTCTGGGGGGAAGCCACGCTGCGGCCCGTGGCGAGAACGGGGACCGATGACGGCCCCACCCGCCGCCGCATGGGGAACGGTCCGGGAATGGACTGGAGCGACGGTGCCAGCGCCCGGTCATCCGCGCCGCCGCCGATCGAACAACCCTTCCGATTCCAGGGGCAGCAGTTCGATGAGGAAACCGGGCTGCACTACAACCGCTTCCGGTATTACGATCCGGCTGTGGGCAGGTTTGCTAGCCAAGATCCGATTGGTTTGCAAGGCGGAAGCCATCTTTCAATTTACGCACCTAATCCAATCAGTTGGCTTGATCCTTTTGGGCTCTTCGGCAAAGATGCCCTAGCTAAATACAAACACAATCCAGATGGCACGTTAAAAAGTGCCAGTGCCAAAATAAGACCAGAGGATTTAGGAACGGGATCAGCAACCAATGCATCGTCACGAGCTAGAGCCAGAGGGTTTGGCTGCCCCCACGATGATGCAGGCCACCCCATTGGAAACCAACTTGGGGGTGCAGGCGGAGTTAATGAAGTCTTCCCACAAGCCCCAAGTATTAATCGCGGCCAATTCAGAGATTTTGAAAATGGTATCGCCAATGCAGTTAAAGCTGGAGATAACGTCATTGTCCGTGTCGTGCCACAGTATTCAGGCTCCACCCGTCCAGACAGCATTCTTTATCAAGCAAGAATAAATGGGAAAACAATTACCCGAAGTTTTGCTAATCCTTGTTGCTGCCCTTAAGAGGAAACCATGAATCCCAAAGAAACAATTGAAAATTATCTAAAAGAAATGCTTAACTGGGAAAAACGCCGCTATTCAAAAACGCGAGATAGCAGCTACAAAGGTGGCGATTTCGAATTCAAAAAGACAGCCGACCAAGAAGCCAGAAATGAGCTGAAAACAATAATAAATAAATTTTTGACAAGCAATGCGAAGCAAACATTAGGACAATCTACCGAGATCACAATGGCAGTCGGAAATCCGCCGATATATAATCAATCCATTACATCAGTAGAAGAGGAAAAAAATGAGGCGAAGATTATTTGCGATTCCAATAACGGAGCACTACTTGGCGCATCCCTCAAGTACACACTCATCATGGAAAATGGAGCGTGGAAAATTAAATTCGCTTCACTCAAGCAGGGACAAAAAAAATTGGCGAAAAAATAACGGCCTTTAAAAAGACCCAATGCTTAAAGCAATTTTTCTCTCCAACAACCAAGAAAAAAGCAGCGCTAGTCACAAGAGAGGCTTTGTTGCACAAACAGGCTCCATGACGCTGGTAGCGTTGGGGCATGAATGAAAGCCAAGGGCCAAAGACGCGCTACAAGACCACCAACTGGGCTACGTACAACGCGGCGCTCAAGGCCCGAGGGACGCTGACGATCTGGCTGGACAAAGACATGCAGTGGTACGCCTGCGGCAGTGGCAAGCGGGGTCGCCAGCAGACGTTCACGGATGCGGCCATAGAGTTTTGCCTGAGCATCAAATGCTTGTTCGGTCTGGCACGGCGCCAGGGTCTGGGATTGGTGCAAAGCTTGCTGCAACTGGCCGAGCTCGATTGGCGGGTTCCCGACTTCAGCACCATCAGCCGTCGCCAAAAGACGCTGCAGGTGCGGCTGCCTTATCGGCGCAGCAGCACAGCGCTGGATTTGCTGGTGGATAGCACGGGCATAAA
>NZ_BAAJYR010000507.1:0-2154 GCF_057546605.1 Acidovorax sp. KPB24-03
GTGATGCTCACCGGCGACCACGCCGCAGCGGCCCAGGCGGCCGCGCGCGAGGCCGGCATCGACGAGGTGCAGGCGGGCCTGCTGCCCGAGCAGAAGCTGTCGGCCATCGCCGCGCTGCAGCAAAAGCACGGCATGACCGCCATGGCGGGCGACGGCATCAACGACGCGCCCGCCCTGGCCAAGGCCGACATCGGCTTCGCCATGGGCGGCGCCGGCACCGACGTGGCGATGGAGACGGCCGACGTGGTCATCATGAACGACGACCTGCGCCGCGTGGCCGAGACCGTGCGCCTGTCGCGCCGCACGCATGCCGTGCTGATGCAGAACATCGTGCTGGCACTGGGCATCAAGGCGGTGTTCTTCGGCCTGGCGCTGGCGGGGCACGCCACGATGTGGATGGCCGTGTTCGCGGACATGGGCGCCAGCCTGCTGGTGGTGGCGAACGGCCTGCGCATGCTGCGCAGCGAATCGCTATCAAAAAAATAGCAACCGGCACAATCGAAACCCCGGCACCGGCCGGTTTTCGCTGAAGTTGCGGCGCGCCACCGGCCGGCACGGGGAGGGACCGGCCCGTGGCCTCGCCGGCTTTCGCGATTTGAACGTGGCACTTCGCACATTCGCGTGCGGGCGCAGGCGGCCCGTGGGGTAATCATGGGTTCGACACCTCCTAGAATCCGCCCACCTTCTTCAACGGCGCCAGACCGCGAGCCCTTCAAGAGGCCCCGTTCCCCGGCCACGCCGCCCCCTCTTCCCGCATGAGCACCCCCGTCCCGCCTACCCCGACATCCCCGCCCACCATGGTTCCCCACACCGCCACCGAAGACACCGCCGCCCTGTTCACGGGCGTGCTGCTCATTTCGGTGGGCGTGGGCTTTTTCGGCAGCGCCGGCCTGCTCACGGGCGGCACGGCGGGGCTTGCCTTTCTTTTGCACTACGCGACCGACATGGGCTTCGGCAAGCTCTTCTTCCTGCTCAACCTGCCGTTCTACTGGCTGGCCTGGCGCAAGATGGGGCGCAGCTTCACCCTGAAGACCTTCGTGGCCGTGGTGCTGCTGTCGGTGCTGACCGAGGCCCAGCCGGGCCTGATGGAATTCGTCGCGCTGCAGCCGCTCTATGCCGCGGTGGCGGGCGGGCTCATCACGGGCACGGGCTTTCTGGTGCTGTTCCGCCACCGGTGCAGCCTGGGCGGCATAGGCATCCTGGCGCTGTACCTGCAGGACCGCTACGGCTGGCGTGCGGGCAAGGTCCAGATGGCAGTGGACTGCTGCATCGTGCTGCTGGCGCTGTTCACGGTGGACCCCATGCGCGTGCTCTGGTCCATCGCGGGCGCCGTGGCGCTCAACCTGGTCGTGGCGATGAACCACCGCCCGGGCCGCTACATGGCCATGTAGCCGGCGCAGGCTCCGCCCGGAACTCCCGCAGCGCGGGGCTATCATTCCCGCCTATGCGCCGCGGCATGTTCCTCTTTCTCATCGTGCTCATGGCCCTTCGGGGCCTGGCGGGCAATGCCATGGCGGCCGGCATGCTGCCAGCGGTGGGCACGGCGGTGCATTCGGCCCATGCAGCGGCCGAACCGCGATCCGACACGCCCCCGGCGCACACCCTGCACACCGCGGCGCCCTCCGATGCCGCGGCGCTGCCGCCCTGCCATGGCGAGGCCACCGCCCCTTCGGCCGGGGCCGCGGAGGCACCCCACGGTGGCACAGGCGATGCATCCCCCCACACCAGCCACCACGCCCATGACGGCGGTTGCTCGGCCTGCGGCATCTGCCACTCGGCCATGTTGACGCCCGCGCTGGCGGACCCCGCGCGCACCGCGCTGCCCCGTGCGCCCCTGCCCCTGGCAGAGCGCCGCTTTGCCAGCGCCCTGGCCGCACAGGCCATCAAGCCACCCATTTCCTGAGCCCCGACGCCCGAAGTGCGTCCGCGATCCGCACCCGCCACCGGCGGCGCGCGGATCGGCGGCCGCTGGTTTCGCCCTTGCTCAGGAGATCGCCGTGCGCGCCCCCTCGTCCCTTTCCGTTCGTTCTTGCTCCTGCGCGGTGCCCTGGCCGCCGCCGCGCTCTTGCCGCCATGGCCGGCCCTGGCCCAGGCCCCCGGGCCGATAGCCGACCCGCTGGCACCTGCCGGTGCGCTGGTCCACCGCAGCGTATT
>NZ_BAAJYR010000508.1:0-2149 GCF_057546605.1 Acidovorax sp. KPB24-03
CGGTGCCCTGCGGCGCAGCGCCGTGCGCGCCCGGGCGTCAGCCGCCCCGGCCGCGCAGCAGATCGACGTAGGCGCAGTCCACCCACTGCGCCGGTGCCACGCCGAGCCGGGCCATCAGGTCGTGTGCCTCCCGCAGGCCGACGTCTTCGGGCTCGGCCTCGTCCAGCACCACCTCCAGCTCCATGAACTCGCCCAGGCCCGCCACGCGGTCCAGGTGCACGCGCGTGCGCCCCACCAGGTACAGCGTGCGCGCCTTGACCACCCGCCCCGCCTGGCCGTGCGCCAGCGTGAGCGCCTCGCGCAGCCCGTCGGGATCGGCCGTGGGCGTGCGCACGTAGAACGCGGTCCTGGGCCCCTGCACGTCGGGGCGGCGGTAGAAGATCAGCTCGCCCGCGCCGGCGGAGAACGCGCGCAGCTTGAGCCGGCCGGCCGCGCAGCGAAAGAACGTGTCGTCCTGGTGGATCCGCTCCGGGCCGCTGGAGGCCAGCACTGCGGCGCGGGCCTCCAGCGCGGCCAATGCGCCGGGCGACGGCAGGCGTGCCTTGATTTCGATGTTGCGGGGCATGGGCCCAGTATGCCGGCGGCCGCGCGGATCAGGGCCGCGCACGCACCTTCTTCACGAGGGTGTCCGCCGGCCGGACGACCCGCCCATCCTCCAGCCGCAGCAGGGCTTTCGGCAGCGGCTTGCCCGTGGCGCGATCGATGAGCACCGAGTGCTTCTCGCCCCGGGCGTACAGGTGCGCCTCGCCCCACTGGCGCAGGGCCACGACCACCGGAAACAGCGTCTCGCCCTTGGCGGTCAGCACGTACTCCTGGTAGGCGCTGCCATCGGAGGCGGGCGCGATCTCCAGCACGCCCTCTTCCACCAGCGTGCGCAGGCGGTCGCTGAGGATGTTGCGCGCTGCGCCCAGGCTGGCCTGGAACTCGCCGAAGCGCCGCAGTCCGTCGAACGCATCGCGCACGATCAGCATCGACCAGCGGTCGCCCACCACGTCGAGCGAACGGGCCACCGGGCAGGGGGAATCCGCGAGGCTTTTTCTTTTGGCCATGGCCACTCCTTGGGTGCCGGTGGCGGACCGGGCATTCGATCCACGCACCGAAGTGGTTTCATTTTAAAACAGGATGACACTACACTCGATCCAGTTTCAATCAGCAACTGGATCAGAGCCCATGACCGCCGCCAACCCGTCCGCCCTGCACGCCGCCCCCGGCCATCCCCTGCCGCCGGGCCTCGTGCGCCTGCTGGCCGTGTGCTGCGGCGTGAGCGTTGCCAATGTCTACTACGCCCAACCCCTGCTGGACGCCATCGCGCTGGATTTCGGCATCCCCGCCATGGCGGTGGGCGGCGTGATCACCGCCACGCAGGTGGGCTGCGCCATCGCCCTGCTGTTCGTGGTGGCGCTGGGCGATCAGGTGGACCGAAAGCGCCTGCTGTGCGGGCAGTTGGTGCTGCTGGCGCTGGCGCTGCTGGGCGTGGCCTGGGCGCCCACGCCGCTGCTGTTGCTGGCGGCCATGGCCGCCATCGGGCTGCTGGGGACGGCCATGACGCAAGGGCTGATCGCCTGCGCCGCCACGCTGGCCCCTCCCGCGGAGCGGGGCCGGGTGGTCGGCACCGTGCAGGGCGGCGTCGTCATCGGCCTGCTGCTGGCCCGCACGCTGGCCGGCGCGGTCACGGACCTGGCGGGCTGGCGCGCCGTGTACCTGGTCTCCTGCGGCTTGTCGCTGGCGATGCTGGCGCTGCTGTGGAAGGCCCTGCCGCACGCCCGCGCGCGCCCGGCCACGCTGGGCTACTGGCCGCTGCTGCGCTCGATGGGCACGCTGCTGGCGACCGAGCGCGTGCTGCAGATCCGCGGCGTGATCGGGCTGCTGATGTTCGCGGCGTTCAGCGTCTTCTGGAGCGCGCTGGTGCTGCCGCTGAGCGCGCCGCCCCATGCCCTGTCGCACACCGCCATCGGCGCGTTCGGGCTGGTCGGCGTGGTGGGCGCCCTGGCCGCCGCGCGGGCCGGCCGCTCCGTGGACCGGGGCCGGGGGCAATGGGCCACCGGCCTCGCGCTGGCATGCCTGCTAGTGTCGTGGGTGCCCATCGCGTTCGCGGCGCACACGCTGTGGGCGCTGGCGGTGGGCATCGTCCTGCTCGACCTGGGCGGGC
>NZ_BAAJYR010000509.1:0-2147 GCF_057546605.1 Acidovorax sp. KPB24-03
CGACACCCTGCTGGCCGGCATGCTGCTGGCCGGCGACACCCGGGCGGAGGCGTGGCTCAAGACCCTGCTGCAGGAAGAGCTGCCCGCGCAAGGCTACGGCCGCCTGCTGCTCGTGCCCGGCGCCCAGGCGCCCTCCGGCGCACAGCCGTGCAGTCGCGCGGCAAGCCCGTGTGCTCCTGCCTGAACGTGACCGACGCCGCCATCACCGCCCACCTGGCGCAGTGCCACGGCACCGATGCCGACCGGCTCGCGCAGCTGCAGGGCGCGCTGCGCTGCGGCACCCAGTGCGGCTCGTGCGTGCCCGAACTCAAGCGCATGGTGCGCGCCACCGGGCCGCTGGCCCCGGCCTCCCCGCAGGCCCCCGCCGCCGCCCTCTCCATATAACCAAAAGTTGGCAGAAGTGGGGGAGAATCCGGTCCCCTTCGATCCGCCAGAAAAACCCCACGCCATGGCCATCAGCCACTATCTCAAGGACCTCGGCCGCGGCGCGCGCGGCGCCCGCGCCATCGGCCGCGCGCAGGCCAACGACCTGTTCGGCCAGGTGCTGGACGGCCAGGTCACCGACCTGGAGATCGGCGCCTTCTGCATCGCCATGCGCATCAAGGGCGAGACCGCCGAGGAGATGTGCGGCTTTCTCGACGCCACCCACGCCCGCCTGGCCCGCCTGCCCGCCAGCGACCGGCCCGTGGTCGTGCTGCCCAGCTACAACGGCGCGCGCAAGCTGCCCGTGCTCACCCCGCTGCTGGCGCTGCTGCTGGCGCGCGAGGGCCTGCCCGTGCTGCTGCACGGCATGCGCACCGAGGCGCGGCGCATTCTGGCATCGGATGTGCTCGACGCCCTAGGAATATCTGCCCTGAATGCTCCTGAAAAGATAGCAAACGGCACCGTGGCCCACATTCACACCGAAGCCCTGCACCCGGGCCTGGCCCGCCTGCTGGCCGCGCGCGAAGTGGTCGGCCTGCGCAACCCGGGCCACAGCGTCGTCAAGCTGATGAACCCCTGCGCCGGGCCGTCGCTGGTCGTCACCGCCTACACCCACCCCGAGTACCAGGACATGCTGCACGCCACCTTTGGCACGCTGGGCATGAACGCCCTGCTCTCGCGCGGGCTGGAAGGCGAAGTGGCCGCCGATCCGCGACGAACGCCCCGTTACGACGCCTTCGTCGCCGGCGCGCACCATCTGTGGGAAGAGCAGCAGCCCGGCACGGCCAGCGAGGTGCCTGGCCTGCCCCAGGACATCGACGTGGACACCACCGCCCGCTACACGCGCCAGGTGCTCGACGGCGCGCTGCCGGTGCCCGCGCCGCTGTACCGTCAGGTGGAACACATCTTGCGTCTGGCCGGGCAAATCCCTTTGGAGACAAACCCATGAATCGCCCATCCACCCCCGCCTTCGAAGCGTTCCCCCCGGCCGCTGCACGCTGGTCGGCGCCGGCCCGGGCGATCCGGAACTGCTCACCATCAAGGCCCTCAAGGCCATCCAGGCCGCCACCGTGCTGCTGGTGGACGACCTGGTCAGCGACGAGATCGTGGCCATGGCCCCGCCCGGCGCGCGCATCGTCCATGTGGGCAAGCGCGGCGGCTGCAAGAGCACGCCCCAGGCCTTCATCGAAAAGCTCATGGTCATGGCCGTGAACGAGGGTGAGAACGTCGTGCGCCTGAAGGGCGGCGACCCGTTCATCTTCGGGCGCGGCGGCGAAGAGGTCGAGCACCTGCGCGCGGCCGGCATCGACGTGCAGGTGGTCAACGGCATCACCGCGGGCCTGGCCGGCATGACGCTGCTGGGCACACCCCTCACCCACCGCGAGCACGCGCACGGCGTGGTCTTCGTCACCGGCCACGCCAAGCCCGGCGACGCCGGCACCGACTGGCGCCAACTGGCCGCCACCGCGCGCGATGCACGCCTCACCCTGGTCATCTACATGGGCGTGAGCAGCGCCGCGCACATCCAGCAGGAGCTGCTCACCGGCCTGCCCGCCAGCACCCCCGTGGTCGTCATCCAGCACGTGAGCCTGCCCCAGCAGCGCCACGCGCTCACCACCCTGGGCGAGTTGCACGCCACCATCGAGCGCGAGCAGCTCGCCAGCCCCTCGGTCATCGTCGTGGGCGACGTGGTGAGCGGCGTGGCGGCGGCCGGCGCTCGCGCG
>NZ_BAAJYR010000510.1:0-2145 GCF_057546605.1 Acidovorax sp. KPB24-03
CGCAGCACCGGCAGGCCCCGCGCCTCGTAGCCGAAGCGTGTCGTGCGGCCCGAACAATCGGTATAGGCCACCAGATTGCCCGCCTCGTCCCAGCGCAATTGCTTGGTGCCGCCCTGGGCGTCGGTCACCTCGACCGGCCGGCCCAGGCCGTCGTACTGGTAGGCCGTGGTCTGCCCGAGCGGATCGGTCATCCGCACCAGATTGCCCTGCGCGTCGTAGGTGCGCCGCCACTCGAAGCCCATCGCATCGCGCAGCGTGGTCACCCGGTCCATCGCGTCGTATTGCAGCGCCGTGGACTGCCCCAGCGCATTGACGAGTTGCACCACGTTGCCGCGCGCGTCGTGGCGCAGCGTGGTGCGCCGGCCCAGCGGGTCGATGCTGCCCCGTGGGGTGCCGGTGGCATCGAACGGCGTTGCCTCGCGCACCTCCTCGGGCGTGCCCTCGGCGGTGACGGTGGCCACGATGTTGAAGCGCGCGTCCCAGTGGTAGGCCGTCACGCGGCCCAGGCCATCGGTGTGGCGGGTGATGCGTTCGTGGGGCAGATAGGTGAAGCGGTCGTCGTCCTGGCCGGGGATGGGCGCGTCGGCGCACCAGGAACGCAGCACGCGGCCGTGCGGGCCTTCCGCGTCGTACTGGGCGAAGTAGCGGTGGCCGCTGGCCTTGGCCACCTGCGTGATCGCGTCCCCGCCGCCGCTGAAGATGTGCGTGCCTCACGGACCGGAAGGTGGAGGGGGAAGGGTAGAGGGAGGGAGGAGAGCAGGAAGGCGGGTAAGGATATTTCAAGCCTTTAGCGCAATCAGGGCATGCCTTGACTGCTATTTAATTAGGAGCGTGGCTGGGTCGCCTGTGACATTGCACAAGAAATAATGATGAAAAATGCCTAATACCCTAGTTCCGATTGGCTTGGGTGCTATCGAATGGATAGCAAATGACTTCTGAGCCGACGATCTCGTAGAAACCATCGAACCGCTTTTCCAGTTTGCGCTCTTGTGGTTCGCGGCATCTGAAAAGCGCAAGGCTTTGTTGCAGACTCGAGTAGGACTGATGGATTTGAACTCACTTTTGAACCGCCCATTCAAAAGTTTCGGACTTTTTGCAAAGCTTTCTCAAGCACAACCATGTCGCTTTCCCGCATAGGCCGATCATTAAAGCGTTTTAGCCACTTATCCATCCCCAACTTAATAACGTTCAACCCTTCTTCTGTCAGGTCACTTGATCGAATTTCGAATTCTTCTCCAATATCCTCTACTGATGACGCGAGATGTCGAACTGTTAAATTGTTGTTTTGCAAGAATTTGATAAGAGCAAAAAAATACCCTGCAATTTCTGTCAATGAATTCCTCTTGGCGCCCTCTTGTTGGGTATGCCAAGATACTTTGGTAATTGTAAAATCTCTCATGCTATTTTCTCCGGATTATTTTCGTTGGGTTGTCTTTGACATTAATTAGCTCACCGGTTTTTCGATCACGAATGTAATGTCCGCCATCTTGTCTAATGCGATTTTCCTTATCGGTTTGTTCACGCTTGTCGGCGGTTTGACTGGTCGTTTCGCAACAGCAAATTGCCCCTCCGCTAATGGCGTCGATAACAACATGGTCGATTCTCCTACCAGTTTCTGTAATTGGGTCTATCGCACGCTTTCCATCTTTGGTTCTTAAGTAAACCTCGTTCTGGATGCGTGCGTTTGGATATTGAGTTGCCAATTCGGCCGCAGTTTCTTGCTCGCGCCGTGTTCCATCGATCTTTTGTTGTATGCATGTCAGTCCAAATGGGTCTATCCAATAAAGCGGATTTGGTGCATAAATAATGGTGTTTACCCCGCCAGCCAAACCAATCGGATCTTGGCTAGCAAACCTGCCCACGGCCGGATCGTAATACCGGAAGCGGTTGTAATGCAGCCCGGTTTCCTCATCGAACTGCTGCCCCTGGAATCGGAAGGGTTGTTCGATCGGCGGCGGCGCGGATGACCGGGCGCTGGCACCGTCGCTCCAGTCCATTCCCGGACCGTTCCCCATGCGGCGGCGGGTGGGGCCGTCATCGGTCCCCGTTCTCGCCACGGGCCGCAGCGTGGCTTCCCCCCAGACCTTGTAATCCGCCGCCCAGGCAATGTGCCCCTGGGCATCCGTCAACTCCAGCGGCGCGCCG
>NZ_BAAJYR010000511.1:0-2134 GCF_057546605.1 Acidovorax sp. KPB24-03
ATCTGCGGCGGCCTGGGCCGAGGCGGCCGTGCGGGCCCTGGACCCGGCCGCGCGCATCGTGTGGCACGTGCAGGAAGGCGAGCGCTGCGCGCCCGACCAGGTGGTGCTGGAGGTGGAGGGCCGCGCCCGCGCGCTGCTGAGCGCCGAGCGCACGGCGCTGAACTTCCTGCAGCTGCTGTCGGCCGTGGCGACCAAGACGGCGACCTACGTGGAGGCCGTGCGCGGCACGCGGGCGCAGATCGTCGATACGCGCAAGACCCTGCCCGGCCTGCGGCTGGCGCAGAAATACGCCGTTCGCACCGGCGGCGGCACCAACCACCGCATCGGCCTGCACGACGCGGTGCTCATCAAGGAAAACCACATCGCCGCCGCCGGTGGCGTGGCGGCCGTGCTGCGCGCCGCGCAGGCCGTGGCCGCGCAGGCAGCCTTCGTGGAGATCGAGGTCGAGACGCTGGAGCAGCTGCAGGAGGCGCTGGATGCCGGCGCGACGATGCTGCTGCTGGACAACATGCCGCTCCCGATGCTGCACGAGGCCGTGCGCCGGAACGCCGGCCGCGCCATCCTGGAGATCTCCGGCGGCGTGACGCTCGAAGGCCTGCGCGCCCTGGCCGAGACCGGCGTGGACCGCATCTCCATCGGCACGCTGACCAAGGACGTGAAGGCCATCGATTTCTCCATGCGCATGCAGGACATTGCCTAGCACGCCGGCGACTCACTTCAAGACCCTGAATACTGCGTTGGCGCCGCGCCTTTCGCGGCCGAAAGACCCCACCCCATGACGACCCCCACCGCCATCAAGGACGTGGAGTACGAGCAGCCCGAAGATGGCGCCGTCTGCTCCACGAAGTTCGCCTGGGCCCGCGTGCCTGCCGAGCCCTCGCCCACCGAACGCGCCGCGCTCAAGGACCGCATCCGGCGGCTGCTGCGCGAGAAGAACGCCGTCATGGTGTCGCACTACTACGTGCACCCGGACCTGCAGGACCTGGCCGAGGAAACCGGCGGGCTGGTCAGCGATTCGCTGGAGATGGCGCGCTTCGGCCGCGACCATGCCGCGCAGACGCTGGTGGTCTCGGGCGTGCGCTTCATGGGCGAGACGGCCAAGATCCTGTCGCCCGAGAAAACCGTGCTCATGCCCGACCTGGACGCCACCTGCTCGCTCGACCTGGGCTGCCCCGCCGATGCGTTCAGCGCGTTCTGCGATGCGCACCCCGACCGCACCGTGGTCGTCTACGCCAACACCAGCGCGGCGGTGAAGGCGCGCGCCGACTGGCTCGTCACCTCCAGTTGCGCGCTGGAGATCGTGGGCGCGCTCAAGGCGGCAGGCCACCGGATCCTGTGGGCGCCCGACCGGCACCTGGGCGCCTACATCCAGCAGCAGACCGGCGCCGACATGCTGTTCTGGAACGGCGCCTGCATCGTGCACGACGAGTTCAAGGCCGAGGAGCTGCAGGCGCTGAAGGCGGCGCACCCGCAGGCGAAGGTGCTCGTGCACCCCGAGAGCCCCGCCGACGTGGTGGCGCTGGCCGATGCCGTGGGCTCGACCTCCGCCATCCTGAAGGCCGCGCGCGAGATGGACGCGCGCGAATTCATCGTGGCGACCGACAACGGCATGATGCACAAGCTGCGCGCGCTCAACCCGGGCAAGACCTTCCACGAGGCCCCCACGGCCGGCAACAGCGCCACCTGCAAGAGCTGCGCGCACTGCCCCTGGATGGCCATGAACGGCCTGGCCGACGTGGCCCGCGTGCTGGAAACCGGCGCCAACGCCATCCACGTGGACCCGGCGCTCATCCCGCGCGCGCGCCAGCCCATCGACCGCATGCTGGCCTTCACCGCCGCGCTCAAGGGCGGGCAGCCCCTGGGCGCGCTGGTGCCCCACATCGGCGCGGCATGAAGCGCACCGGCATGGCATCGATTTGCTATTAATTAAATAGCAATCTAGGCATGATTTTCTAGGGCATGGGCCTGTTTTGACGTGAATTTCAGGATCGACTTCTCCGACCCGCGCCACCCGGCCGGGCCGCGCCTGCGCCATGTGTTCGCCGCGCCGCGCCGCACGCTGGTGGCGCAGGCGCCGCACGAGGTGCGCGCCGTGCTGGACGCGGCCGAGGCCGAGGCGCGCGCCGGGGCCTGG
>NZ_BAAJYR010000512.1:0-2124 GCF_057546605.1 Acidovorax sp. KPB24-03
CGCCCAGGTGCCCAGGCGGCGCAGCGTGTCGCCGCTGGCGTGGGTGAGCGCGATCTCGCGGCCGTCGGGCGCGGGATCGGCGAGCGCGGTGGCGGCTTGCCGGTCCAGCACCGTGCTGGTGAAACCGGCTTGGCACAGGGCGATGGCCAGCGACAGGCCGGCCGGGCCCGCGCCGACGATGAGAACGTCGCAATGCTGCTGGGGCATGGGAGGAAAGACCAAGGAAGGCGAGCGCCCGGCGGGCGCCGGCGGCCATTGTGCGGGCCCCGCCGCGCCTCCGGCTTGCACTGGGTCAAGGGAATGTGGCCGGCCGGGTTGGATTAGTTTGCTATTAATTCAATAGCAACATGCCCTAGTATCAATTGCCTTTGGGGCCCAAAAGGCCCCAATGCCTCGCGGCGGCACCCCGGCGGGCCATGGGGCCACGGCCCGCTGCTTCACACCGCCCGGTAGAAGAACGTGGTGCCGCACGGCGCGCGTCGGGCATCAGGGCATAGCCCGGCACCTCGCCCACGCGCTGCCAGCCGGCGCGGGCGTAGAGCCGTTCGGCGTCGCCGCCGGTCACCGTGTCCAGCACCATCAGGGTCTTGCCCTCCTGCCGGGCCACGCCCTGGCGGCGGGCGCGGCGGTGCACCAGCATCTTGGCCACGTCGGCCCGGTGCGGCTGGTTCTCGGGCTGTGCCAGCACGAGCTGCACGGTGCCCAGCACCGCGCCGCTGTCCACCGCTTCGGCGATGAGCAGCGCCCGTTCGCCGCGCGCCACGCCCTCGGCCACGCCGCGCCAGAAATCCACGGCCCTGTCGTGCGCCAGCGGGTGCATGAAGCTCACCGAAGCGCCGCCGGCCACGCAGTCGATCAGCACCTCGGCCAGCGCCGGCACGCAGGCGGCGGCTTCGTTCACGCCCAGGCGGCGCACGGTCACGGCAGGGGCGCCGGCGGGGACTTCGGCGGAGGGCGTGGCGAGTGAGGTGGCGGCGGTCATGTCGGGCTCCGGGTCGGGTGGGGTGGAATGGCGGGCAGGGTGGCCAGGGCCACTAGGTAGCGCGCGGGGCTGCGCGTGGGGTTGCGGTATTCGATGGCGCCCTCCAGCCGGTGGGCCAGGCAGTCGCCGGCCTCCAGCCGCCAGACCGTGCCGTCCAGCGCGATGTCCATGCGGCCGTCGATCATCCAGATCTGCTGGTGGATCTCCGCGCCGCGGTCGGCCCGCTCGTAGGCCACGCGCTGGCCCGGGGGAAACACCACGTCCACGAGCTGCAGCGGCGACGCCACCGTGGGCGACACGTTGCGCCGCAGGTAGCCGGAGGCGGGGTCGGTCCACACGGGCTGCTGCGCCACGCGGGCCACGGGCGAGGGCGCGGCGCGGCCTTCGTCGCCCTCGGCCTGGGGCGCATCGAACAGCGAAGCCAGCGCCACGCCCAGGCCGGTGGCCAGCTTGTCCAGCACGGTGGCGGTGGGGCTGCTTTCGCCGCGCTCGATGAGCGAGATGTTGGAGCGGCTCACGCCGCTGCGTTCGGCCAGGGCGTCGAGCGAGAGGCCGCGCGCATCGCGCAGTTCGCGCACGCGGCGGGCCAGGCGGGTATTGATGTCCATGCCTCCAGTTTAATGGAAATGATTCCAGAAAAATGGATGCGCGCCGGATCAAGGCCGGGCCAAGGCCGTATCAGGCCCCCTGCGCAGGCATCGCCCGCAGCGTCGCCGCCCAAAAGAGCAGCGCCGCCAGGCTGAGCCCCAAGCCCAGCGCGCACACGCCGGGCCAGCCGGCAAGGCCGTACACCGCGGTCGATGCCACCGCTCCCAGGCCGCTGCCCACCGCGTAGAACAGCATGTAGCAGCCCACCAGGCGGCCGTGCGCCTCGGGCCGGGTGCGCAAGATCAGGCCCTGGTTGACCACGTGGACCGCCTGCCCGCCCAGGTCGAGCAGGACGATGCCCACCGCCAGCGCCCACAGCGTGTGCGCCGCGAACGCGATGGGCACCCACGACACCAGCAGGCATGCCAGCGCGAGGCCGGTGGCCCATTGCCCCCGGCCCCGGTCCACGGAGCGGCCGGCCCGCGCGGCGGCCAGGGCGCCCACCACGCCGACCAGCCCGAACGCGCCGATGGCGGTGTGCGACAGGGCATGGG
>NZ_BAAJYR010000513.1:0-2123 GCF_057546605.1 Acidovorax sp. KPB24-03
TGCCCGCCACCCGCCGGCCTCGCCGCCACACCCCCAGGCGCGTGGCGCGCAGCCGGATCGCCTCGGCCGGATCGCGCGCATGCAGCAGCACGAAGTCGGCATGGCAGCCGGCCTGCAGGCCATAGCCCTCCAGGCCCAGCAGCCGGGCCGGGTTCGTGGTCACTGCCTCGAAGCACTGGCGCATGGCGTGCTGGCCGGTCATCTGCCCCACGTGCAGGCCCATGTGGGCGGCCTCCAGCATGTCGCCGCTGCCGCCCCCGTACCACGGGTCCATCACGCAATCGTGGCCGAAGGCCACCGTCAGGCCCGCGGCCATCAACTCGGGCACACGGGTCATGCCGCGGCGCTTGGGGTAGGTGTCGTGGCGGCCCTGGAGGGTGATGTTGATGAGCGGGTTGGCCACCACCCCCAGCTGCGCCTCGGCCATCAGGGGGATGAGCTTGCTCACGTAGTAGTTGTCCATGCTGTGCATGGAGGTGAGGTGCGAGCCCGTCACCCGGCCGTGCAGGCCCAGGCGCTGGGTTTCGAAAGCCAGCGTTTCGACGTGGCGCGAGAGCGGGTCGTCGGTCTCGTCGCAGTGCATGTCCACCCGCTTGCCCCGATCGGCGGCCAGCTCGCACAGGATGCGCACGCTTTCCGCTCCCTGCGCCATGGTGCGTTCGAAATGGGGAATGCCGCCCACCACGTCCACGCCCAGGTCCAGCGCGCGCTGGAGGTTGTCCAGGCCGCCCGCGGCGCGCAGCACGCCGTCCTGCGGGAAGGCGACCAGCTGCAGGTCGAGGTAGGGCGCCACGCGGCGCTTCACGTCCAGTAGCGCGTGCACGGGCAGCAGCCGCGGGTCGCTGGTGTCCACGTGCGAGCGGATGGCCAGCAGGCCGCGCGCCACGGCCCAGTCGCAGTAGTGCATCGCCCGCTCCACGATGGCCTCGTGCGTGAGCTGGGGCTTCAGTTCGCCCCACAGCGCGATGCCCTCCAGCAGCGTGCCGCTCTCGTTCACGCGGGGCTGGCCGTAGCTCAAGGTCGAGTCCATGTGGAAGTGCGCATCGACGAACGGCGGGCTCAGCAGCAGGCCGCCCGCATCGACGGTCTCGTGCGCCGGGGCCTGCAGGCCCTCGGTCACTTCGGCAATGCGCCCGTCCTGCACGGCCACGGAAACGTTCGTGCGGCCATCGGGCAGGGTGGCGTTGTGGATGAGCAGGTCGAGCATGGTGTGTGGGGCCGGGCAAGGGTGAGAGGGGGCTGGCGGAAGCGGTGCAGGCCGGCATGCAAAAGGCTTGCCTGCGGCGCCACCGGGCCTGCCAGTGTAGGCCGCGGGGGGTGCCGTTGCGCAGCCTGATGGCCGGGCCGGGTGCGCCGGCCGGGACGACGGCCCATGTCGGATTTCTTCCAGACCGCGCGGAAAAGGCCGCCTATGCTGCGGGCACGTTCGATCCACCCTGTCTTTTGCTGAAGGAGACCCCATGCAGTTCGGCTACACCATTCTTTACGTCGAGGACGTGCCCGGCACCGTCGCTTTCTACGAGGCCGCGTTCGGTCTTTCGCGCCGCTTCGTGCAAGAGGCGGGGGACTTCGGCGAGATGGACACCGGCGCCACCGCGCTGGCGTTCTCGTCGCTCCAGCTGATGGCCCAGCTGGGCAAGAACCCGCAGCGGGCGGTGGCGGGCGCGCCCCAGTGTGAGATCGCTTTCACCACGGCCGATGTCGCCGCAGCCGTGGACCGCGCGATCCAGGCTGGCGCCACCCTGGTGCAGGCCCCAGAGTCCATGCCCTGGGGCCAGACGGTGGCCTACGTGCACGACTGCAACGGCTTTCTGGTGGAGCTGTGCACGCCGATGGGCGCGGGCAACTGACGGGGGCGCGGCGCTTGGGCGGCGCTGCGCCGTTCAACGCGGCTGGTTCGATGTGGCCGATGGCAGGGCCGCGTTCAGCCGTAGCCGCTGGACTGCACGGAGGCCAGCAGGTCCTTCGAGGCCCGCAGCCGGGCGGGCGTCTGTCCCAGCCAGTGCCGGCATTCGCGGCCGAAATGCGCCTGGTCGGCGTAGCCATGGTCGGCCGCGATGGCGGCCAGGGGCGGGCCACCATCGCCCGCCAGGGCCTGGGCCGCTCGACGCACCCGCGCGAGG
>NZ_BAAJYR010000514.1:0-2119 GCF_057546605.1 Acidovorax sp. KPB24-03
GGCCGGCGAAAGGCCCGGGCGATGTGGCCGCAGCCGCCCAGGCCGCAGCGCTGGGCGGAGCACCCGGTGCTCCCAGGCCCCGCCCCAAGGGCCGATCGACACGCGCCGCTGCTGCCACCGATCCCGATCAAGGCCGCCTCACGGAGCCGGCCTCCGGGGGCGCGGTCCCTTCCGAGGCCGAGTCATCCTCCCTGTCCTCCGCTGCGCCCCGCCGACCCCCTTCGTCCGCGCCATGAAGGACTTCGCCGCGCTCTACCGCGCGCTCGATGCCAGCACCTCCAGCCTGGCCAAGCAGGCCGCGCTGCAGGCCTACCTTCGCGCCGCGGCACCGGCGGATGCGGCGTGGGCGGTGTATTTCCTGGCCGGCGGCAAGCCGCGCCAGCTGGTGCCGACCAAGCTGCTGCGCACCCTGGCGCGCGATGCGGCCCGGTTGCCCGAATGGCTGTTCGACGAGAGCTACGAGGCCGTGGGCGACTTGGCCGAGACCATCTCGCTGCTGCTGCCCGCGCCCACCGCCGCGCAGGCGCTGGGCCTGGCCGAGTGGATGGAGCACCACCTGCTGCCCCTGCGCGGCATGCCGCCCGAGGTGCTGGAGACCACGCTGCGGGCCCAGTGGACAGGCCTCGCGCCCGAAGAGCGGCTGGTGTATTTCAAGCTCATCACGGGGGCGTTCCGCGTGGGCGTGTCGCGCCTGCAGGTCACGCAGGCACTGGCGGCGGTGAGCGGCGTGGATGCCAAGCGTGTCGCGCAGCGGCTCATGGGCTACACCCACATCGGGGCGCGTCCGGGTGAGGGCGACTACCTGCGCCTGGTCGCGGCCGAGGGCGAAGGCGGCGATGACGCGGCGCAGGGCGAAGCCCGGGGCCATCCCTATCCCTTCTTCCTGGCGCACCCGCTGCAACTGCCGGTGTCCCAGTTCGACACGGTGCTCGGCCCGCCCGCGCAGTGGATCGTGGAGTGGAAATGGGACGGCATCCGCGCCCAGATCGTGCGGCGCAGCACCCGCGCCGAGGGCGCCAGCGAAGGCGCCGGCACCTGGGTCTGGTCGCGCGGCGAGGAGCTGGTGAGCGACCGCTTTCCCGAGCTGCAGGCGCTCGGGGAAACGCTGCCCGACGGCACGGTGCTCGATGGCGAGATCGTCGTCTGGCGCGCTGCCGAGGGCGATGCCGCGGCCCACGTGCGCCCGTTCGCCGATTTGCAAAAGCGCATCGGCCGCAAGACCCTCACGCCGAAGCTGCTGCGCGAGCTGCCCGTGGTGCTGCTCGCCTACGACCTGCTGGAGGAGGGCGGCCAGGACCTGCGCCAGCGACCCCAGCACGAACGGCGGGCGCGGCTCGATGCGCTGCTGGCGCGCGTGGCGCACCCGGCGCTGGTGGCCAGCCCGGTGCTGCAGGGCGACCGCTGGCAGGATCTGGCGGTCCAGCGCGAGCAGGCCCGCTCGCTGGGCGTGGAAGGCATGATGCTCAAGGCCCGCGATGCCGAATACGGCGTGGGCCGCACCAAGGACGTGGGCACGTGGTGGAAGTGGAAGATCGACCCCTTGAGCATCGATGCGGTGCTGATCTATGCCCAGCGCGGCCATGGCCGGCGCGCCAGCCTCTACAGCGACTACACCTTCGCGGTGTGGGACGGTCCGCCAGGCACCGAAGGGCGCGCGCTGGTGCCGTTCGCCAAGGCCTATTCCGGCCTGACCGATGCGGAGATGGCGCGGGTGGATGCGGTCATCCGCAAGACCACCGTCGAGACCTTCGGCCCGGTGCGCAGCGTGCGGCCCACGCTGGTGTTCGAACTGGGGTTCGAGGGCATCGCCCGCAGCAGCCGCCACAAGAGCGGGATCGCCGTGCGCTTTCCGCGCATGCTGCGCTGGCGCGAGGACAAGCCGGTGGACGAAGCGGATTCGGTGGACACCCTGGCGGCGCTGTTGCCGAGGTCGGATGCGTGATCGCCGGAGGGCCGTCCATGCCGCGCCTTGACGACGGTCGTGAGCGCGCGGCGTTCCTGGGCCGGGCGGTGGGCCGGCGGCCCGCGCACCCTGCGGTGACGCACCCCAAGAAGACGCTCCGGGCCAAGGCGGCGCACCCGGCTTGCCTGCGCTTTTTCGGCGGGCTGCCTGCGGTGC
>NZ_BAAJYR010000515.1:0-2117 GCF_057546605.1 Acidovorax sp. KPB24-03
GCCCGATCCCACCCCCCGCCATCCGCCCCGCCCCGGGCGCGCCCGCTGGCCGCGGCCGATCTGCCCGGCCTGTTGCAGGTGCAGCGCGCCTGCTATGGCGAGGGGTTCGAGGAAAGCCATGCGGTGTTCCAGCGCCGCCTGGCGAGCCCGGCGCAGTGCTCGCTCGCCCTGGAGCGGGACGGCCACCTGTGTGCCTATCTGGCGGCCTACCGCTCGCTGCGGGGCAAGGTCACGCCGCTGCACGGCGATTTCGAGGCCGCCCAGGCCCCCGACACGCTGTACCTGCACGACATGGCCGTGTCACCCGCGCTGGCAGGGCAGGGCCTCGCGCAGGTGCTGCTGGCCGCGGCCTGGGCCACGGCACGCAGCGAAGGGCTGCGCCACAGCGCGCTGGTCTCGGTACAGGGATCGCAGGGCTACTGGGCACGGCACGGCTATGCCCCCGCACCGTTGCAGGACGCTGCGCAGCGCACGCGGCTGGCCACCTACGGCGAGGGCGCGGTCTACATGGTGCGGGCATTGCCGGGGGCGTGAAGCCCGGCGCCGGCCACATCGCTCAAGCGCCGCCGCCGCGCTCCTGCCCGGCCTGCGCGACGATCCAGTCGCGGAAACGCCGAAGCTCCGGATCGATGAGCGCGGGTGCCGCATAGACCAGGTGGTACGCCAGCGGCGTGGCCAGCGCACCCGCCTGCACGCCGATCAAGGCGCGCGTGGCCAGCTCGCGCCCGATGAGCGCGCGGCGCACCAGCGCGAAGCCCCGGCCGGCCACGGCGGCTTCGATGGCGCCGTTGGAATCAGCAAACACCACGCCCTGTTCGGTGTTTACCCGGGGCATACGGTGCGCCTCGCACCACAGCCGCCAGTCGCCCCGGTGCTCGTCGTGCAGCAGGCGATGGCCGTCGATGTCGCGGGCGCGCGCGATGCGCCGCGGCGCGATGAGGCGGGGGCTGCACACCGGCACGAGATCGTCGGCCAGCAGCGCTTCCGCCCGCAGGCCCGGGTACTTCCCCATGCCGTGGCGCACCGCGAAATGCACGCCCTCGCCGGCCAGATCGACCGTGCGGTTAGTGGTGCTCACGTGCACGTCCAGGCCGGCTGCGTGCTGCTGAAAGTCCTGCAGGCGCGGCACCAGCCACTGCACGGCGAAGCCAGGCGTGCAGCTCACCAGCACGACGCGCCGCGCGCCGGCGGCCACCCGCGAGGTGGCGTGGCCGATGACCGCGAGCGCATCGCTGCAGGCCGACTGGTATTCGGCACCCGCCCGCGTGAGCGCCAGGCCGCGCGGCAGGCGATCGAACAGCGTGCAGCCCAGGAACTCCTCCAGCTTGCGCACCTGCTGAGACACGGCGCCCGGCGTGACGTGCAGCTCGGCGGCGGCGCGGCGCACGCTCAGATGGCGCGCAGTGGCTTCGAAAAATCGCACGGCGATGAGGGGAGGAAGGCGCATGACCGTTCAGTCAAAATAAACAGTCGCGCAGCATAAATGGTTTGCGCGAACCCACCGGATTTCGAAGAATGGGCCTCCAGCGCCGGGGGCGGCCCGGGCCCGCCAGGGCTTGGCGAAAGCCTTCGGTTTCGTCGTTTCGTTTTGCCGATTCGGCGGGGTCCACGCCCCGCCGGCGCCACCCATGACCCTCGCCAGCCTGATCCGCCTGTTCGCCCTCGCCGCCCTGTGGGGCGGCAGTTTTCTGTTCATGCGCATCTCCGTGCCGGTGCTGGGCGCGGTGCCCACGGCCTTCGGGCGCGTGGCGCTGGCGGCGGCCGGGTTGATGGCGTTGCTGGCGTTCGCGCGGCTGCGGCCGGCCTTTCACGGCAAGCTGGGCGCGGCGCTGGTGCTGGGCGTGGTCAATTCGGGGGTGCCGTTCCTGATGTTCGCGCTCGCGGCCCGCACGCTGCCGGCGGGCTACAGCGCCATCCTGAACGCCACCACGCCGCTCATGGGCGTGCTGATCGGCGCCGTGGCCTTCGGCGAGCGGATCACCGCCGCGCGCACGGCCGGCGTGCTGCTGGGCATGGCCGGGGTGGCCGTGCTGGCGCAGACGGGCCCCGTGGCCCTGTCGCCGCAGGTGCTGGCGGGCATGGGCGCCTGCCTGGTGGCCACGGCCTGCTACGGCGCG
>NZ_BAAJYR010000516.1:0-2117 GCF_057546605.1 Acidovorax sp. KPB24-03
TGCTGCACCTGGCTCGCCCAGTCCTGGCGGTCCGCACCCGGGGCCGCGTCCTGGCCCGAGGGGTCCGGCAGCCGGTTGCCCGCCGGATCGAGCCGCCAGCGCCGCTGCTGCACGGCGTCGGCGGCCGCATGCGCCACGCCGATCAGGCGCTGGTGCACGTCGTAGTGGTAGCGCGTGGCATCCAACGGGGTCTGCACGCCCACCAGTTGGCCCAGCGCGTCGTAGGTGTAGCGGCGCACGGACAGGGCGGCGAGCGGGCCCGGTGCCTGCGCCAATCCTGCCGAGGGCAGGCCTTGCCAGTCCTGCTGCAGCAGCCGGCCCATGGGGTCCAGGCGCCGGGTCTGGGTGACTGCGGCATGGGTCAGATCCGTGGCGCTGTCCAGTTGCAGGGTGCGCGCGACCTCCCGGTGCAGCGCATCGCGTTCGATGGCCAGCACCGGGGTCTTGTCCAGCAGCAGCCCGTGCACGTGGCCCGAGCCGTAGGCCAGCCAGTCCAGCTCGCCCAGGCCCTGCAGCTGGCTGCCCAGCCGCTGCCCCAGCGCCCCCAGGCGGTGCGCGATGCGGTGTTCGAACTCGGGCTCTGGCTCGCCGCCCAGCAGGGGCGCGGCATGCGCCTGCCGGTACAGGGTCTGCGCCTCGCCCGTGGACCGGCCGAAGGCGTCGCGCTCCAGGGCCACGCGGGTGTCGGCGATGAGGCGCTCGGCCTGCAGGCGCTGCGCGGCTTCGGCCAGGGCCGGATCGGGCTCTGCGGCAGAGGTTGCGCCCAGGGCCAGCAGGGCTTGCAGCAGCGGGGCGGGCGCGTCCAGCCATTGCTCGCCCAGGGTTTGGACGTGGGTCTGGACGTGGGTCTGGGGGTGGGCGCGGCCTTGTTCTGCCACCCAGGGCAGGTGCGCGCTCCACGTGCGGGCCACGGCGAGGGCGCCGCGGTCGTCGTACTCGTAGGCCTGGATCTGCAGGCTCTCGCCGCGGTCATGGGCGCTGGCGTCGTTGCCCTGCGCGCTTGGCAGGCCCGGGGAGCGGACCAGCACGCGGGCCACGATGCGCCCGCCCGCATCGTGGTGGTTGCGGCTCCTCACGGTGGCGCCCAGCCCTTGGGCGGCCGTCCCCTGCCCGGCCATTCCTTGCCCGGCCATCCCCTGCACGCCCGGGTGGTGGCCCTGCCCGTGCCCGTCGCTCTTGTGCACAAGCTGGCCGGCGGCGTCGTAGCCATAGACCTGCACGCGCCCGTCGAATCCCACCTCTTGCACCAGCCGGTCCTGCACGTCGTGCACGAAGCGGGTGACGGCCTGGTTCTCGTTGATGAGCTCCACCAGACGGCCCGCCACGTCGTAGCGCAGCGCGAATCCCTGGCCGGCCTGGGTTTGCGCGACGACGCGGCCCCACAGGTCGTGCCCGTAGGTGACGGAGGTGCTGGGCAAGGCGCTGTGGCCCGCGGCATCCCCCTCCCCCACGGGCTGCGCACTGTGCGTGGCCGCCTGCAATTGGCCGTTCGGGCCCCAGCGGTATTGCACCTGCGAGCCGTCGGGCGCCATGACGCGGGTGGGCCGGCCCGCGCCGTCGTACTGGTAGCGCGTGCGCTGGTTCAGGGCATCGATGCTCTCGCGCACTTCGCCAAAGGCGCCGTAGTGCCAGGCATGCACCCGGCCCGAGCAGTCGGTGTGGCGCGTGAGTTGCCCGCAGCCGTTGTAGGCCAGTTCCTTGCGCCCGCCCTGCGCGTCGATGACGGCCACGGGCTGGTCGCACCAGGGCTGCGTGGCGAGGTCGATGGCGCCCTCGGCCGTGAGGGGGGCGTATTCGAAGCGGGTGGCCAGGGCCGGGGCATCCAGGCCCTGGGGATCGCCCACGGTCACCTGCCGCAGCCGGCCCCAGGCGTCGTAGTCCATGTGGGTTGGCAGCGCCCCCAGGCCCACGCTCTGCAGCAGCAGGCCGTCCTGCGCCGAGCCTGCCTCGCCCCAGCGATAGCGGGTGCTGCGCCCGTCGGGGTGCTGCGTGCCCAGCAGCCGCCCGGCGCCGTCGTAGCGCCACCAGGTGGTGCGCCCCAGCGGATCGGTGTGCGCCACGCGCCGGCCCGCGCTGTCGTAGCGGTCGCGCTGCTCGGCGCCATCGGGCAGCACGAG
>NZ_BAAJYR010000517.1:0-2111 GCF_057546605.1 Acidovorax sp. KPB24-03
GCGCACAGGGCGTGGGCATCTACCCCGTGTCGCCGCTGTTCGCCGACGCGCAGCGCGGCGGGCCGGCGCGGCCCGGCGGGTGGGTGCTGGGGTATGCGAGCCTCACGGTGGAGCAGATCGAGCAGGGCATCCGGATCCTGGGGCGCATCGTGGCCGCCTGGGGCGCGGGGGCGCCCGCCCCGGTGCCACCGCATTGAGGGCCGGGCCGAGAAGCGGAGGGTGCGGTTATCCTGCCCGCCGACCCCGCCCCGGCCCCATTCCCCTTTTCCGCACTGCATGCCCCTCCTGCACATTCTCTGGCGCGACGAGCACCTCGTCGCCGTGTACAAGCCCGCCGGCTGGCTCGTGCACCGCACGGGGCTGGACGCAGGCGAGACCCGCTTCGTCATGCAAACGCTGCGCGACCAGATCGGGCAGCACGTGTACCCGGTGCACCGGCTGGACAAGGGCACCTGCGGCGTGCTGGTGATGGCGCTGCACCCGGCCGCGGCGCGCACGCTGTCGCAGGCCTTCGAGCACCACGCGGTGCGCAAGCGCTATCTCGCCCTGGTGCGCGGCTGGATGCCCGATGCGGCCGAGGTGGACCACGCCCTGCGCCCCGACGACGCCCCGCCCGACACCCCCGTGCAGGACGCCCACACCACGCTGCGCTGCCTGGCCCGGCTGGAACTGCCCGAGGCCGCCGACCCGCGCTTTCCCGGCACGCGCGCGTCGCTGGTGGAGGCCCTGCCCACCACCGGGCGGCGCCACCAGATCCGCCGCCATCTCAAGCACCTGGCGCACCCCATCCTGGGCGATGCCACGCACGGCAAGGGCCCGCTCAACCGCTGGTGGGCCGAGCGCCTGGGCCGCCAGCGGCTGTGGCTGCACGCCTGGCACCTGGGCCTGGCGCACCCGGCCACAGGCGAATGGCTGGCCCTGGACAGTGGGTTGCCCGACCCATGGGCGGCGACCCCCTCAGCCGCCGCCACGGGTCCGGACACCGCCGGCGATGCGATCGACTGGCAGCAGCGCGTGTTCGCCCTGCCCTGGCGATCTGCCGGATGATCGCCCGGTGCCACCGGCCGCGTCCTACCTGATGTGTCGCCCATGGCCGCTGGAAGGGGTGCGGTTCGGCGCCGACATTGGTCGGCGGTGACGCGCGCCGCGCCCCCCTTTCATTTTTCATAAGGTATTTCCGGATGACCCAGACCCGCCCCCTTTCCCTCCTCCTGCACGGGGCCCGTCGATGATGGGCTGGTGGGACCAGATCGCCACCACCGTGGCCGCCGAATTCTCCGACCTCACCGACCTGGGCCAGGCCACGCGCATCGTGGTGCGCCTGGGCATCGCGGGCCTGCTGGGCGGCCTGCTGGGCTGGGAGCGTGAGAACAAGGGCAAGGCGGCCGGCGTGCGCACCCACATGCTGGTGTCGATGGGCGCGGCGATGTTCGTGCTGGTGGCGCAGCAGGCCGGCATCAGCGCGGGGGACAACAGCCGCGTGCTGCAGGGCATCGTGGCCGGCGTGGGCTTCCTGGGCGCGGGCACCATCCTCAAGGGCGACGGCGAGAGCCAGGTCAAGGGCCTGACGACGGCTGCCGGCATCTGGCTCACCGCCGCCATCGGCGTGGCGGCCGGCCTGGGTCTGGAGGCCACGGCGGTGCTCAGCACATTGCTGGCGCTGGCGATCTTCAGCGCCGTGCCGCTGGTCCAGCGCCTGACGGAACGCGACAGCCACCCGGACACCAAGTAGCGGCCTTCGGCGTGTACCATCGCGCCACGGTCCCATCCGGCGACCTGCAACGGAGCACTCCATGGCCAAAGGCGAACAGCGCAGCAACAAGATGGCGAAGAAACCCAAGAAGGACACTTCGCCCCCCAAGGAAGGAAGCGGTTCCGACCGCCCCATGGCCCCCATCACCGCGGTGATGCCGCGCGGCAAACTGAAGAACAAGTAACGGCAACGGGCCACGGCCCCACCGGAGCCGGGCCCTGCCGCCCGGCCCACCCGCAGCGGCCTGCCCTGGTTTCACAGCGCAGGCCGCTGTTTTTTCTTCTTGGGCGCGGGCCAGATCCACTGCGGCATGGCGGGGCGCCTCGGGGTGCGGGCGGCAGCCGCAACGGCAGCCGCA
>NZ_BAAJYR010000518.1:0-2096 GCF_057546605.1 Acidovorax sp. KPB24-03
TGATGGCGGTGAGCCTGGGCATGCAGCGCGGCCTTTGGGGCCTGCTGGAATCCGCATGGGGGCGCCTGCGCGGCCTTCGGGGCGGCGCGAACGCCACCACCGCCGGCACGGGAGACAAAGCATGACCGCCGCACCCATCCTGCTGGAAGCCATCGGCGTGGAAAAGCGCTATGACAAGTTCGCCGCGGCTCTCGGGCGTGGACTTGAAGGTGCGCGCGAACACCGTGCATTCGGTGATCGGCCCCGACGGCGCGGGCAAGACCACGCTGTTTCACATGCTCACCGGCACCAAGGGCGTGAGCGGCGGGCGCATCGTGTTCGACGGGCACGACGTGACGCGCGAGCCCGACCACCGGCGCGTGCAGCGCGGCATGGCCCGCTCGTTCCAGGTCACCAGCCTGTTCCTGACCCTGCCCGTGCGCGAGAACCTGCGCCTGGCCGCGCAGGGCACCGCGCCCGCGCAGGCCCTGAACTGCTGGAGCGCGCCCGTGGGCCCTCGCTCCCGCGCCGACGTGGTGGCCAGCGTGCTGGCACGCCTCGGCCTGGAGCGCCATGCGGACACGCCGGTCGGCAACCTCTCGCACGGCCAGCAGCGGCGGCTGGAGGTGGGCATGGCGCTGGCGGCGGGGCCGAAGGCGATCTTTCTGGACGAACCCACCTCGGGCATGGGCATCGACGACCTGGACGAGATGAAGCGCCTGATCCAGGGCCTCAAGGACGAGCACACCGTGGTGCTCATCGAGCACAACATGAACATCGTCATGGACATCTCCGACACCGTCACCGTGATGCAGCAGGGCCGCGTGCTGGCGGAGGGGCACCCGCACGCCATCCGCAGCGACGAGCGGGTGCGCAGCGCCTATCTGGGCAACATGATCACCGGAGGCAAGGCATGACGATCCTGCAGATCGAAGGGCTGCACGCCCACTACGGCAAGAGCCATGTGCTGCAGGGCGTGGACCTGCACGTGAACGATGGCGAACTGGTCACGCTGCTCGGGCGCAACGGCGCGGGCAAGACCACCACGCTCAAGGCCATCTGCGGCGTGGTGCCGCCCAGCCAGGGGCGCGTGCGCTGCATGGGCGACGACGTGCAGGGCCTGCCCGCGCACCGCATCGCCCAGCGGGGCGTGTGCCTGGTGCCGGAGCACCGGGGCATCTTCCGGCTGCTCACGGTGGAAGAGAACCTGCTGCTGGGCCTGCGCAAGCAGTCGCCCTGGCAACTGGCCGACATCTACCGCATCTTTCCACGCCTCAAGGAGCGGCGCCGCAACGGCGGCGGGCAGCTGTCGGGCGGCGAGCAGCAGATGCTGGCCATTGGCCGCGCGCTGATGAACGCGCCGCGCCTGCTCATGCTCGACGAGCCCGTGGAGGGCCTGGCCCCTGTGATCGTCGAGGAGATCGTGGCCCAGCTCCAAGCCATCAAGGCCGCCGGCGTGGCCATCCTGCTGGTGGAGCAGAACCTGGAGGTCTGCACCCAGCTGGCCGACCGCCACTACATCATCGAGCAGGGCGCCATCGTGCACGAGGCCGGCAACGCCGCGTTCCTGGCCGACGAGGCCACCAAGGACCGCTACCTGGGCGTGGGCCTGGCCTGAGCCCCCTTGTTCGAAACCGGCTTTCTGCTTCTGCTTTCTCTTTCAGGATCACCACCGTGGACATGAAGACCCTCTCCCCTGCCCTGCAACCCCGCGTGAACGGCGCGCGCCTGTGGCAATCGCTGATGGACCTGGCCCGCATCGGCGCCACGCCCAAGGGCGGCGTGTGCCGGCTGGCGCTCACCGCGCTGGACGGCGAAGGCCGCGACCTCTTCGTGCGCTGGGCGCGCGAGGCCGGCTGCAGCGTGCGCATCGACGCCATCGGCAATCTGTTCGCGCGCCGCGCGGGCCGCAACGATGCCCTGCCCCCGGTGATGACCGGCAGCCACATCGACACGCAGCCCACGGGGGGCAAGTTCGATGGCAACTACGGCGTGCTGGCCGGCCTGGAGGTGGTGCGCAGCCTGAACGATGCGGGCATCGCCACCGAGGCGCCGATCGAGGTGGCGGTGTGGACCAATGAGGAAGGCTCGCGCTTCGTGCCCGTGATGATGGGCTC
>NZ_BAAJYR010000519.1:0-2093 GCF_057546605.1 Acidovorax sp. KPB24-03
GCCCAGTTCCAGGCCCAGCACGCGGTCGAGTTCTTCGCCGTGTGCGCTCAGCATGAGCACCGGCGTGGCCTGGTGCGCCGGGTCGCGGCGCAGGTCGCGCAGCAGATCGAGGCCGTTGCCGTCGGGCAGGCCCACGTCCAGCACCAGCAGCTCGAAGGGCCGGGCGCGCAGCTGTTCGCGCGCGTCCCGCAGCAGCAGGCTGTGCACGATGGACAGCCCCTCGCGCTCGAGCGCATAGGCCACCGTGCGCGCGATGGCGGGGTCGTCCTCCAGCAGCAGCAACCGGGCGTGGGTGGTGGACATGCCGTGCCTTCAGCGCGCGACCAGCACGGGGAACAGCTTGCCCAGCCCTTCGGCCATCACCTCCACCGCCAGCGCCGCGAGGATCAGGCCCATGAGCCGCGTCATCACGTTGATGCCGGTCTTGCCCAGCACGCGCGCGATGGGGTCGGCCAGCGCGAAGCACAGCGCCGTGGCGCCGGCGATGACCACGCCGTAGCCCACCAGCGCCAGGTGCTGCCAGAAGGTCTGCGCCCGGTCGGCATAGATCACCACGGTGGACATGCTGGCCGGCCCGGTGAGCAGCGGGATGGTGAGCGGCACCACGGCGATGCTGTCGCCCTGGGCGGCCTTCTCGGCGCCTTCCTCCAGTTCGTGGGTGTGGGGCTTGGCCTCGGCCGGCTGGGCGTTGAGCATGTTCATCGCGCTGATGAGCAGCAGCATGCCGCCGCCCACCTGGAAGCTCTGCAGCGAGATGTTGAAGAACTCCAGGATCTGCAGCCCGAGCAGCGCGCAGGCCGCGATCACGCAGAACGCGCTGAAGGCCGCCACCTGATGGTGCGCCGGCGCTGGCGCTGCGAAAACCCGTCGGTGTAGTGGATGAAGAACGGCACGATGGCCAGCGGGTTCACGATGGCCAGCAGCGTGATGAGCGGTTTCAGGTCCATCAGCGGCCTCCGGAGACGTCGAGCAGTGACAGGGTGGTGTAGCTGGCCGCCTCCGACATCAGCCAGACGATGGCCTCGGCCACCTCCTCGGCCGTGCCGCCCCGCCCCATGGGCACCTGGTGCGCCAGATCACGCACGCGGTCGGGCAGGCCGCCGCTGGCGTGGATGTCGGTGTCGATGAGGCCGGGCCGCACCGCATTCACGCGGACGCCCTCGGCCGCCACCTCGCGGGCCAGGCCGAGCGTGAGCACGTCGATGGCGCCCTTGGAGGCGGCGTAGTCCACGTACTGCCCGGCCGCGCCCAGCCGTGCCGCGGCGCTGGACACGTTGACGATGCTGCCGCCCGCGCCGCCGTGCTTCGTGCTCATGCGCCGCACGGCCTCGCGTGCGCAGAGAAAGCTGCCCACCACGTTGATGTCGAACATGCGGCGCAGGCGCTCGGCGCTCATCTGGTCCACGCGCGCGGGCACGTCGACCACGCCCGCGTTGTTCACCAGGGCACCGAGCGCGCCGAAGCGGGCATCGACCGCCTCGAACAGGGCGACGACCTCGTCTTCCTTCGCCACGTCGGCCTGCACGGCGATGGCCTGGCCGCCCGCCTCGCGGATGGCCTGCACCACGGCGTCGGCCGCCTGCGCATCGCGGGCGTAGTTCACCGCCACCGCCCAGCCCTGGCGCGCGGCCAGGCGTGCGGTCGCTGCGCCGATGCCCCGGCTACCACCGGTCACAAGTACCACTTTGTTCAATTGCCGTCTCCTGCAAGAATGCACCGTTGGCGAAAGGTCCCGCATTACAGCATCCGCCGGCCCGGGCCGGCGCGTCTTTTCACCGTTCCGCTTTCTTCCAACCACCCTCTCTCACTCATCCCTTTCGGCAAAGGAGTCGCATCATCATGGGCAATTTCGTGGACATCGCATCGGCTGACGGTTTCAAGGTGCCCGCCTGGGTCGCGCAGCCCGAGGGCCAGGCGCGCGGCGCCGTGGTCGTGCTGCAGGAAATCTTCGGCGTGAACTCGCACATCCGCGCCGTGGCCGACCGGCTGGCCGCGCGCGGCTACCTGGCCGTGGCGCCCGCCACCTTCGCCCGGGTGCAGCCCGGGGTCGAGCTGGGCTACAGCGCGCAGGACATGCAGGACGGCATCGCGCT
>NZ_BAAJYR010000520.1:0-2084 GCF_057546605.1 Acidovorax sp. KPB24-03
CGCTGCGCCGCCATCCGCTGGCGCTGCTGCGCGGCCGGCTGGAGCGCTGGCGGCTGTTGACCGCCCTGGCGCTGCGCGACATGCCCAACGGCCGCCGCGTGCGTGCCTGCGGCATCGTCACCGTGCGCCAGCGGCCGGGATCGGCCAACGGCACCATGTTCATCACGCTGGAAGACGAGACCGGGCCGGTCAACGTCATCGTCTGGCCGTCGCTCGTGGAGACCTGGCGCAATGCGCTGCTGCGCTCGCGCCTGCTGGCGGTGGAAGGCCTGTGGCAGTCCAGTCCGAACCCGCCGGGAACGCCGCCAGGGCAGGGCGCGGTGCGGCACCTGGTCGCCCAGCGCTGCAAGGACATGACCCCCTTGCTCGGCCGCCTGGCCCAGGCGCTGGACGGCAGCCGCGATTTCCATTGAGGCGTGGGCGAGGTTCCCGGGCAAGGGTGCGTCGGTGCAGCGCCTCGGCCTGCCTCGCTGCTACTGCTGCGGCTGCTGCTGCTGCTGCGCGGTGTGCCGATGCCAGCAGGCGCCCCTTTCAGGCACCACCGCGTCGATCTCTCTCACGCAGGGTAGCGCGACAGGTCCGGCTCGTCGAGCTGGCGGTTCATCAGCTTCGCGAACGCATCGCGCACCCCTGGCAGGCTGGCCAGATGCAGCGCGCCGTGCAGCAGGTGAATGCCCAGCCGGCTGTGGGGGTTCATCAGGCGGGGACCGATCTTGGGCACGTTCTGGCCCTGTTCAACCATCGGCCGCATGGCTTTTTCATAGGCGGCAAAAGCCTCTTCGAGCCTGCCTCCATCGCCAGCCCGTGCGATTTCACCGGCCAGCACATAGGCGCCCGTGAGGGCCAGCGTCGTGCCGATGCCTGCCAGCGGGGTGGCGCACCAGGCGGCGTCGCCCGTCAGCACCACACGCCCACGGTGCCAGCGCGCAAGGCGCACCTGACGCAACGCGTCGAAGTAGAAATCGCTGGTCGTCTCCATGCCCGCCAGCACGCGCGGGGCCTGCCATCCGGCATCGGCAAACTGTTCGCGCAGAAAGCGCTTTTGCCTGTCCATGTCCCAGTCCTGCTCGCCCTCCGTGGGGCGCTGGATCGTCAGCATGGCGCGCGTGGTGCCGTGCCGGTCGGGCCGCAGCGAGACGCTTCGACCGCCGGTGGTGTGATACCAGCGCCACATCCGATTGTCGTCGGGTGCACGGGCGATGGTGAAGTAGGCGAGCGTCAGGTCCATCCAGCGCGGTTCGTTTTCGCCGGAAAACACCCGTTCGCGCGTGGTCGAACCCACGCCCTCGGCGACGACCACCGCATCGAAGCGCTCCTGCTGCCCGCCAGCGAAGCGCACGGTCGCCGCCGTGCCATCGTCTTCGATGGCCGCCACATGGTCTCCGAACCGGTAATCGGCCCGCTTGCGCGCCGCGTCGTACAGCAGCCGGGCGAGGTCGCCGCGCAGGATTTCCATCTCGGCGGTGGGCCCGTCGCTGGACAGTTCGTCGGTCTTGAACTCGGCGACGGCATGGCCATCCTCGTCGATCCAGGCCGTGCCTTCCTCGCCCGTGCCCTGGTCCAGCGCTGCCTGCTCCAGTCCCATCCGGCGCAGCACCTCGCGGCCTGCACCGCGCACGTCGATGTTCTGCCCGCCGTCACGGAACTCCGGCGCCCGTTCGACCACGGTGACTTTGCAGCCGGACCGGGCCAGGGCCCAGGCGGCGGTGTTGCCGGCGACGCTCGCGCCGGTGATCAGGATGTGCCGTGGCATGGGGTTCTTTCCAGATGGGTTTCTCGAGACCGCTGTGCGTAGGGAAAGCGCGCCTATGGGATGAGGATCAAAAATGGCTTCGGCGCATATTGATCTAGGGGGTTGCGCTATTAAAAATATAGCAATCGTGCCTGCCTTGGAGCGCTTTAACGCACTTGAGCGCGCCTTTGCACGTCTCAGCGCGCCTTGGCCGGCGGGGAGGCGGGCGGTTTTGGGGCGGCCCCTGCGGCACCGCCCTGCACCTTGTCCCCGGCGCGGGCCAGCAGCACGGCGCAGTTCTCGTCGTCGTCCGCTGCAGGCACCGTGATGGGGGCCAACGCCAGCGCCACCG
>NZ_BAAJYR010000521.1:0-2083 GCF_057546605.1 Acidovorax sp. KPB24-03
CCCCCCCTCTGCCCCGCCGGCCTGCGCCCGGACCAGCACCGCAGCAGCAAACTGCGCAATTTGCCGCTGGGCGGGCAGCCGGGCCCAGCACGCGGTGCGGCCGCCACGTGTCGCCGCCGCCCCGCGCATCGGCCCGGATTTCCGGGTTTTCCCTTGCCAATCAACCACTTGCCGGCACGCACGGATTCCGCATAAGCATGCGCCGATTCCTTTGCAGCGCTGGCGCGCCGCTGGGTCTTCAATCCATTCCATCCCCCGCCGCGATGGTCGCGCCGGGCAAACCAGGAAGGTTCGATCCCATGACGCGCAAATTCAAGGTAGTGGCGGTTTCCGGCAATGTGCAGCGCCCCTCGCGCACGCTGGTGCTGGTGGAAGAGTTGATCGCCGCGCTCAGCGAGGCATTGCCCATCGAGGCGCACACCATCGAGCTGGGGCCGCTGGCCCCGCAGATCGGCGGCGCGCTCTACCGCAGCCAGTTGCCGGCCGCCGTCGAAGCGGAGCTGGCCGCCATCGAATCGGCCGACCTGCTGATCGTGGCCAGCCCGGTCTACCGCGGCTCGTACACGGGCCTGTTCAAGCACCTGTTCGACTTCGTGCACCACGAGGCGCTGATCGACGTGCCCGTGCTGCTGGCCGCCACCGGCGGCAGCGACCGCCATGCACTGGTGATCGACCACCAGCTGCGCCCGCTGTTCAGCTTCTTCCAGGCGCGCACGCTGCCGCTGGGCGTGTATGCGTCGGAGCAGGACTTCCAGGGCTACGAGATCGCCAGCGCCGCCCTGCGCGAGCGCATCGTGCTGGCGGTGCAGCGCGCGGCGCCCCTGGTCGGCATCGCGCCGCAGGCCGCGCCCGCGCTGCGCCTGGCGCAGGCGGCCTGAGCCCCGCCGGCCACCCCATTCCCCCTTCCTCTGTCCAGGAGCATCGCCATGAGCCACGACACGACTTCCGCTTCTTCTTCCTCCGCCGCCGGCATCCGCTTCGCCTACTGGGTGCCCAACGTCAGCGGCGGGCTGGTGGTCAGCACCATCGCCCAGCGCACCGACTGGAGCCTGGAATACAACCAGCGCCTGGCGCAGGCGGCCGAGAAGGCAGGTTTCGACTACGCGTTGAGTCAGATCCGCTTCACCGCGGGCTACGGCGCCGAGTACCAGCACGAGTCGGTGTCGTTCAGCCAGGCGCTGCTGCACGCCACTACCAAGCTCAAGGTGCTGGCCGCCATCCTGCCCGGGCCGTGGAGCCCGGCCGTGGTGGCCAAGCAGATCGCCACCATCGACCACATCAGTGCCGGGCGCATCGCCATCAACGTGGTGAGCGGCTGGTTCAAGGGCGAATTCCAGGCCATCGGCGAGCCGTGGCTGGAGCATGACGAGCGCTACCGCCGCTCCGAGGAGTTCATCCGCGCGCTCAAGGGCATCTGGACGCAGGACAACTTCACCTTCAAGGGCGACTTCTACCGCTTCAACCACTACACCCTGAGCCCCAAGCCCGTGCAAAAGCCGCACCCGGAGATCTTCCAGGGCGGCAGCTCGCGCGCCGCGCGGGACATGGCCTCGCGCGTGTCGGACTGGTACTTCACCAACGGCAACACGCCCGAGGGCGTGAAAAAGCAGATCGACGACATCCAGGCCAAGGCCGCCGAGACGGGCCACCGCGTGCGCATCGGCATCAACGCCTTCGTCATCGCCCGCGACACCGAGGAAGAGGCCCGCGCGGTGCTCAAGGACATCATTGACCACGCCCATGTGGAGGCCGTGCACGCCTTCGGCGACGCGGCCAAGCAGGCCGGCCAGGCCTCGCCCGAGGGCGAGGGCAACTGGGCCAAATCCACCTTCGAGGACCTGGTGCAATACAACGACGGCTTTCGCACCAACCTCATCGGCACGCCGCGCCAGATCGCCGAGCGCATCGTGGCGCTCAAGGCCGTGGGCGTGGACCTGATCCTGGCCGGCTTCCTGCACTTCATCGAAGAGGTCGAGTACTTCGGCGAGAAGGTGCTGCCGCTGGTGCGCGAACTGGAAGCGCGGGGCCTGGGCGCACCCGCCGGGGCCGCCATCGGCGAGCCCGCCGAGGCCGTGGCCGCCTG
>NZ_BAAJYR010000522.1:0-2078 GCF_057546605.1 Acidovorax sp. KPB24-03
TCATACGCGGCCTCCGCGCATGAGGTGCTTGTTTTCATAGTCAACCCGAAGCACCACGGCGATGGCCACCAGATTCATCAGGATGGCGGAGCCGCCGAAGCTCATCAGCGGCAGGGTCAGTCCCTTGGTCGGCAGCGCGCCCAGGTTCACGCCCATGTTGATGAAGGCCTGAAAGCCCATCCAGATGGCCACGCCCTGCGCCACCAGGCCGGCGAACACGCGGTCCAGCGCGATGGCCTGGCGGCCGATGTGCATGATGCGGCGGGTCATCCACAGGAAGAGCACGATGAGGATGAGCACGCCGACCAGGCCGAACTCCTCGCCGATCACCGCGAGCAGGAAGTCGGTGTGCGCCTCGGGCAGCCAGTGCAGCTTTTCCACGCTGCGCCCAGCCCGACGCCGAAGATCTCGCCGCGGCCGATGGCGATCAGCGAGTGCGACAGCTGGTAGCCCTTGCCCAGCGCGTGCTTTTCGCTCCAGGGATCGAGGTACGCGAAGATGCGCTCGCGCCGCCAGTCGCTCATCATCACCATGAGCGCGAAGGCGCCCACCAGCACGGCGGCGATCAGGAAGAACATGCGGGCGTTCACGCCGCCCAGGAACAGGATGCCCATGGCGATCACGGCGATCACCATGAAGGCGCCCATGTCGGGCTCGGCCAGCAGCAGCGCGCCCACCACGGCCACGGCCGCGCCCATGGGCAGCACGGCGCGGAAGAAGCGCTCCTTGACCTCCATCTTGCGCACCATGTAGTCCGAGGCGTAGATGAGCACGGCGAACTTCGCCAGCTCCGACGGCTGGAAGTTCATGACCCCCAGCGAGAGCCAGCGCCGCGCGCCGTTGACCACCGTGCCCACGTGCGGGATCAGCACCGCGATAAGCAAAGCGATCGACAGCACGAACAGCCACGGTGCCACGCGTTCCCAGGTGGACATGGGAATCTGGAACGCCAGCAGGGCCGCGACGAAGGCCATCACCAGCGCCATGATGTGGCGCACCAGGAAATGGGTGGGCGCGATCTTGCCGAAACGCGGGTTGTCCGGCATGGCGATGGACGCGGAATACACCATCACCAGTCCCCAGGCGAGCAGCGCCACCACGACCCACAGGAGGGCCTGGTCGAAGCCGAGCACGCTGGCCGGCGTGGTCGTGGTCTGGCGGTATTCGGTGCCGCCCACGCGCACCGGCAGCACGTCGGCGGGCTTGGCGGGCAGGCCGCCGAACCAGCCGCCGAACTTTCCGGTCAGGCGCTGCAGCAGGCTGGGGGATGCGGGTGCGGTGCTCATGCGGAGCCCTCCAGGTCCTGGCCGCGATCGTTCGCAAGCGCTTGCACCGCTTCGCAAAACACGCGGGCGCGGTGCTCGTAATCGTTGAACATATCGAAACTGGCACAGGCGGGCGACATCAGCACCGCATCGCCGGCATGGGCGCGCTGCGTGGCCAGGTCCACCGCCTGCGGCAGCGTCGGTGCGTCCAGCAGGGCCACGCCCGCGTCTTTGAGCGCGGCACGGATCTGGGGCGCGTCGCGGCCGATCAGCACCACGGCGCGGGCATAGCGCGACACGGGCGCGGCCAGCGGCGAGAAGTCCTGCCCCTTGCCGTCGCCGCCCAGGATGACGACCAGCCGGCGCTCCGCGCCCAGACCGGTGAGCGCCGCCACGGTGGCGCCCACATTTGTGCCCTTGCTGTCGTCGAAATACTCCACATCGCCGATGAGCCCCACAGGCTCCACGCGGTGCGGCTCGCCGCGGTACTCGCGCAGGCCGTACAGCATGGGACCCAGCGCGCAGCCGGCGGCCTGCGCGAGCGCCAGCGCGGCGAGCGCGTTCACGGCGTTGTGCGGCCGCGGATGCGCAGTGCGTCGGCGGGCATCAGGCGCTGGATGTGCAGCTCTTCTTCCTGCGCGCGCGAACGGCGGGCGGTTTCGTCGGCCTCCTGGGCCCGCACGAGCCAGGCCATGCCGTTGACGATCTCCAGGCCGAAATCGCCCGGGCGCTGGGGCATGTCGCCGCCGAACGTGACATGGGGGCGCACCTGCACCTTCGGGGCCTTTCGCGCGCCCGGCCGCCGGCCTGGCC
>NZ_BAAJYR010000523.1:0-2074 GCF_057546605.1 Acidovorax sp. KPB24-03
CGCGGCGCGTCGCGCGACAGGTCCACCGTGCCCTGGGCATCGGCCTCGAAGACGGCCTCGGCGCGCCAGGCGACGCCCGGGCCGCGCAGGGTGTGGCTGCGCAGCGTGACGGTCTCGCCCGGCACGAGTCCGCTGGCCACGATGTGGCGCGGCACGTCGATCAGCGCGTCGGCGGGGGTGATGGTGAGCGCGGCCACGCCTTACTTGCCCACGCGGGTGACTTGCAGGGCGGTGGTGCGGTCGCTCAGGATCGGCTCGACCTTCAGCCCCTTCTTGGCCGCCCAGATGTTCTGGTAGTGGAACAGCGGGATCTGGCCCACGTCGTCGGTGACCAGCTTGGCGGCATGGCGGAACACGGCCTCGCGGCGGCGCGCATCGAACTCCACCGTGGCGGCGTCGAGCGCCTTGTCCACGGCTTCATTGCTGTAGCGGCCCCAGTTGTTGGCGCCCCGCCCGCGCTGGGCGTCGGTGGTGGCGAGCGTCTGCAGCAGGCCGTAGCCGGCCTCGCCGGTGCCGTTGCCCCAGGCGATCACGCTGACGGCGAAGTCGTTCTTGTTGGCGCGGCTGGCGTACGAGGCCCAGGGCAGCACCTCCACCTTGGTCTTCACGCCCGCGCGGCTCCAGAACTGGGCCACGGCCTGCACGGTCTCGGGGGCCTGCGGGTAGCGGTCGCCGGGTACGTGGATGGTGATCTGGAAGCCCTGCGGAAAGCCGGCCTCGGCCAGCAGCTTTTTGGCCTGCTCCACGTTGTAGGGAATGTCCTTGACCTCGGGGTTGTAGCCGAAGCTGCCCTTGGGCATCCACTGGTTGGCCTCGGTCACCGTGCCCTGCAGCACGCGGTCCACGATGGCCTTGCGGTTGATGGCCAGCGACAGCGCCTGGCGCACGCGCACGTCCCGCAGCGGGTTCTGCGCGAGCGGCTTGCCCGCGTTGTCGGTGACGAACTCGTTGGCGCCGGCCTTGAAGCTGGGCTGCAGCAGCAGCGCGCGCAGGCCGGGGTAGGTGTACACGCTCACGCTGGGCGTCTTGCGCAGCTTCTCCACGTCGGTCACGGCGACCTTGTCGATCACGTCCACATCACCCGCCAGCAGCGCGGCGGTGCGCGCCGCGCCGTTGTTGATGTAGCGGTAGTTCACCTTCTCCCACAGCGGCTTGGTGCCGTAGTAGCTCGCGCTGCGCTCGAACACCGTGCGGTCGCCCGGCACGTAGGAGATGAATTTGTATGGCCCCGTGCCCACGACGGCGCGGCCGGCGTTGTAGTCCTCGGTCTTCGATTTTTTCGCCCACGTGCTTGCTCACGATGTAGATCGAGGCGATCTCCAGCGGCAGCATGGGGTTGGGCGTGTTGGTCTTGACGATGACGGTGTGCGCGTCCTTGGCCGTGGTCGATTCGACCGTGCGCAGCGCGCCCGCATAGGACGCCACGCTGCCGGGCACGTTGCGCGCGCGCTGGAACGAGAACACGATGTCGTCGGCGGTGAAGGGCGTGCCGTCCTGCCACTTCACGTCGGTGCGCAGCTTGAACTCCCAGGTCTTGTCGTCCAGCGTCTTCCAGCTGGCGGCCAGGCCCGGCTCCAGCTTGCCGCCGTCGCGCGAGTTGACCAGCGAGTCCCAGAAATGCAGCGCCAGCGAGCGGTCGCCCGCGTGGTTGTTGAGCTGCGGATCGACCGACGACACCGGGTCGGCGAAGCCGATGGACAGCGTGTTGCCGGTCTGCGCGAGCGCGCCAGTGGCACCGGTAGCGGCGAGCAGCGCGGCAGCGGCCAGGGTGGCGAGGCGGAAGGAAGTCATGGCGGGCCTTTCAGGAAAAAACGAACGGGATACGGCGGGCAACGGGCAGTGGGCGGTCAGCCATCGTTGAGGTGGCAGGCGCTCTCGTGCCGCACGGCGATGCCGCGCAACCGCGGCACCTCGGTGGCGCAGCGCGGCATGGCGTGCGGGCACCGGGGATGGAAATGGCAGCCCGAGGGCGGCGAAATGGGGCTGGGGATCTCGCCGCGGATGGAGCGAAAAGCGCGTGCGCCGCAGCGGCCACGCTCGGGGATCGCGGCCAGCAGCGCCTGCGTGTAGGGGT
>NZ_BAAJYR010000524.1:0-2072 GCF_057546605.1 Acidovorax sp. KPB24-03
ACCGTCGCAGACCCGTGCCGGCGTTCCCGCGCCCGCAGGGGCCCCGGCCGGCGCCCCTGCCATGTCGGTGCGCGAGGCGCAGGAGCGCCTGAACGCCCTGGGCTACAACGTGGGCACGCCCGATGGCGCTGCCGGCGCCCGCACGGCCACCGCGCTGCGCAACTTCCAAAAATCGAAGGGCCTGCCGATCACGGGCCGCGTGGACGCCGCCACGGCCGACGCGCTCTCGCGCTGAAGCCAAAAGCGCGAAGGGGACCGAAGGCCCGCGCCTGCCCGTCCCCTTTTGCGCGGCGCCGGGGCCCGGCGCCGCCATGCCACCCCGGTCACTGCCCCCCGATGGGCGCCACCGTGTTCCACAGCGCGGTGCAGTGGGCCGCCGAATCGATGGACGATGCCGGGAGGCTGCTGGGGCTGCCCGCGGTGCTCCATTGCGAAAGCGAGGAGGACAGGCCGGCATAGGGCGTCCAGGCCGTCGGCAGCTGCGCGCCGCTGGCGGCCACCGGCGTCCATGGCGCCGGGCTGGCGGGGCTGTTCACGAAGCTCGCCCAGGCGGCGGCCATGGTCTGGGCCAGGGCCTGGTCGGCGGGCGGCGGCGGCTGGCTGCCCCGGGTGTACACCGCGTAGGCCGTTCCCAGGGTGTTGAACACATAGGGCAGTTCGTTGCCGTGGCAGACGTTGCCGTCCTGGCCCGGTGCGCAGGCCGCGACTTCCGTGGGCGGCTTGCCGGCGCTGTAGAGGTCGATCAGCGGCGGCTGGGCGAACAGGTAGCCGAAAGCCGGCAGCGCGGGGCTCGCCTGCGCGTTGCGGGCGGCCGCCCGGTTCGCCATGGCCAGGTTGCCGCAGCGGAACGCGAAGTCGTTGATCACGCCGGACAGCGTCGCCGCCGTGCCGTTCATGTAGCTCGGCGCGGGCCGGGTGGGCGCGCGGTACGGGAAGACCGGTTGGCCCTGCACCGTGGTGCTGTAGCCCAGGATCGTCTTGGCGTCGTTCGGCCAGACCTTCGGCACCAGCCCCTCGTTGAAGACCACGGGATTGAGCCCCACCCCCAGCTTCAGGAAGGCCAGGTTGGCGAAGACGGCGCCCTCGTCGCGGTTCACGCCGAAGACGAAGGGCTTGGGCGGCATCGAGGCCGTGGCGGACACCGCGTTGTAGCCGGCCAGGGGCTGGCCCACGATGACTTTGCCGTCCACGGTGGGCGACCAGGGCAGGCCATCGTTGACCTGGGGCGACGCCTGGGCCAGAAGCCCCACCAGCGGGCGCGTGGCGGCCTCGCGTTCGGCGGCGGCGAGGGCCTTGGGGTTGCCGGCCTTGCCCCGGGTGCCGAACAACTTTCCCGCCTGGGCCGCGACGATCTGCGCCGGCGTGGCCTTCAGCAGGATGGGCTTGCCCGCGAGGCACCCGCCCACCTGGGTGCACAGGGCATCGCGGAACAGGCTTCCTATGCCTTGCGCCTGCGCGGGCGTGCGGTACACCGAGCCCACCGGGTTGCTCTCCATGATGGCGGCCTGAAAGCGCGTGGCGCTGTCCGGTGCCGAGAACAGGTGCAGCCCCGCCGACATGGCCCCGGCGCTCTCGCCCGCGACCGTCACCCGGGTGGCATCGCCCCCGAAGGCGCCTATGTACTTCTGCACCCAGTCCAGCGCTGCCTGCTGGTCCAGGATGCCGAAATTGCCCCGCAGCGGCCCCCCGACGGTGGGGTTTTCCACCGCGTTGTCGAGGGCCAGGAAGCCCAGCGCCCCCAGGCGGTAGTTGATGGTGACGACCACCATGTCGCCCGCCGCCGCGAGGTACGAGCCGTCGTACAGGTTGCCCACCGTGGCGCCCTTGGCGCTGTCGTACAGCGGCAGGTAGCCGCTGCCCTCCACGAACGCGCCGCCGTGGATGAAGAACAGCACCGGCCGCTGGGGCTGCGCGCCGATGGCCGACTGCGGCGTGAAGACGTTCAGGTACAGGCAGTTCTCGCTCTGCGCGCTGGTGGGAAGGTTCGGCCGCGCGGCCTGCGGGCAGAACGGGCCGGCGGCCGTCTGCGCCACGTTGCTGCCGGCCGGGACCGTCGCCGCCGGGGCTGGAAA
>NZ_BAAJYR010000525.1:0-2057 GCF_057546605.1 Acidovorax sp. KPB24-03
ATGGCCGCGGCGCCCAGCAGGCGCGGGCCGCCGGGGTTGACGCAGACGATGTCGTCCTCCTCGGCCCAGCACGCCATCAGGCGTTCCAGGCTGCCCGTCTGCAGGGCTTCGTAGAAGGCGGCTTCGGTCTCGTCGGCGGAGCCGCCCAGGGTGGCGGCACGGTAGGGGGATCGGGTCATGGCGCTTCGGTGGGCTGTCATGCGGTGGCGCTATTGTCGGGGCTGGCGGGCCGCAACGCCCGGCCCGCGGCCGCCGGACCGGCCGGGCGGTCGGCCCGGCGGACTACGCGGTGCCCGATCGGGCTGGGGCAGAATGCGCGGGCGCTGCCAGCCTTTCGGCACTGTCGCCTGCACCCGGCCCAGCGCACGCGCCATGAAACGTCTTCTTGCCACCCTGGCCGCCGTCCTGGCCCTTTCGGGCTGCGGCTACAACGACTTCCAGCGCCTGGACGAGCAGTCCAAGGCCGCCTGGAGCGAGGTGCTCAACCAGTACCAGCGCCGCGCCGACCTGGTGCCCAACATCGTCGCCACCGTCAAGGGCGAGGCCGCCTTCGAGCAGGACACGCTGACCAAGGTGGTCGAGGCCCGCGCCAAGGCCACCTCCATCCAGGTGACGCCCGAGACGCTGAACAACCCCGAGGCGTTCAACAAATTCCAGGCCGCGCAGGGCGAGCTGTCCGGCGCCCTCTCGCGCCTGATGGTGGTGGCCGAGCGCTACCCCCAACTGCAGGCCAACCAGGCGTTCCGCGACCTGCGCGTGACGCTGGAGGGCACCGAAAACCGCATCACCGTGGCGCGCAACCGCTATATCCAGACGGTGCAGGAATACAACGTGCTCGCGCGCAGTTTCCCCACCAACGTCACGGCCAAGGTGTTCAGCTACGACCCGAAGCCCAGCTTCACCGTGCAGAACGAGGCGCAGATCTCCACCCCGCCGGCGGTGGACTTCTCCAAGCCGGCGTCCAAGCCCTGACGCCACCACCGGAGTGCCCGACATGGCCCTGGCGCACGTCCGCCTCGCGCTGACAGCTCTCTTTCTGATCGCCATCGGCGGCTTTGGCACGCCAGCGCAGGCGCAGCGCGCCGTGCCGGCATTGACCGCGCGCGTGATCGACCAGACCGGCACGCTCAGCGCGGCCGACCGGCAGGCGCTGGACACGCGCCTGGCCGCCATCGAAAAGTCCCACGGCTCGCAGGTCGTGGTGCTGATGGTGGCCACCACCGCGCCCGAGGAACTGGCCGCGTTCGCCAACCGGGTCGGCAACGCCTGGAAGATCGGCCGCAAGGACGTGGGCGACGGCGTGCTGGTGCTGGTGGCCAAGGACGACCGCAAGATGCGCATCGAGGTGGCCAAGGCGCTGGAAGGGGCCATCCCCGACATCGCCGCCGCGCGCATCATCGACGGCGCCATGAAGCCACGCTTTCGCGAGGGCGACTACGCGGGCGGCCTGTCCGCCGCGGTGAACCAGATCGGCGCGCGCATCGCCGGCGAATCGCTGCCCCTTCCCAGTGACACCAGCGAACGCGCGGCCCGGTCCGCGCCGGGCGTGGACTGGACCGACCTCGCCATCTTCCTGTTCTTCGGCGTGATGGTGGGCGGCCCGGTGGCGCGCGGCATTTTCGGCAACCGCCTGGGCGGGCTGCTGCTGGGCGGCGGCGTGGGCGGGCTGGCGTTTCTGTTCACCACCAGCGTGCTGCTGGCCGGCGGCGCCGGGCTGATCGCGCTGCTCTACACCTGGCTTTTCAGCGGCACCGGCCTGTCCCTGGGCGGGCGGCGCGGCGGCGGCTTCGGGTCGGCAGGGGGCGGGGGGATCGGCACGTCCACCGGGGGCTTCGGCGGCTGGAGCGGTGGCAGTGGCGGCGGCAGCAGCAGCAGCGATGGCGGCGGCTTCAGTTCGGGCGGCGGCGGCGATTTTGGCGGCGGCGGCGCCTCGGGAGACTGGTGACCATGGCAAAGACCTCGCTGGCCCCCGCGGCCCCCCCTTCGGCCCTTTCGCGCATCGCGCGGCTCGTGCGGCACCGCTGGGTGGAAGGCCGCCTGCACCAGGCGCTGGGCGA
>NZ_BAAJYR010000526.1:0-2054 GCF_057546605.1 Acidovorax sp. KPB24-03
CCCGACATGGGCGGGGTGCAGTGTGCCATCTGCAAGAATGCGCCCCTCGGGCCCGAGCCGGGCCGCTTTCTTGCTTTCCGTTTTTGCAGCAAAGGACCGCCATGCAGCGTCGCACCTTCCACCACCGCGCGTGCGCCGGGGCCCTGGCCCTGGGGCTGCTGGCCGCCCGCGGCCAAGCGCTGGCGTTGTCGCTGGGCGACCTGTCCGGCGCCGATGCCGCCAGCGGCGTGAAAGCCGCGCTGGCGCAGGGCGCGCAGGCCGCCGTGTCCCTGCTCGGGCGGCCCGACGGCTTTCTGCGCAACCCGCAGGTGCGCATCGCGCTGCCGGCGCGCCTGGAAAAAGCCGCGGAGCTGATGCGCCGCTTCGGGCAGGGCCGCCGCATCGACGAACTGGTGACCTCCATGAACCGCGCAGCCGAGCAGGCCGTGCCGATGGGCCGCGACCTGCTGGTGGGCGCGGTGCAGACGATGACCGTGGCCGATGCCAAGGGCATCCTGGCCGGTGGCGAAACCTCGGTGACCGAGTTCTTCGCGCGCAGGACCCGGGCGCCACTGGGCGAGCGCTTCCTGCCCGTGGTGAACCGCGCCATCGAGCAGGTGGGGCTCACGCAGCAGTACAACGCCTTCGCCAGCAAGGCCGCGGGGTTCGGCCTGATCCGGCAGGAAGATGCCAACCTGTCGCAGTACGTCACGGGCAAGACCCTGGACGGCCTGTACCTCATGATCGGCGAGGAGGAAAAGAAGATCCGCCAGGACCCGGTCGGCTCGGGCAGCGCCATCCTGCGCAAGGTGTTCGGGGCGCTGAAATGACAGGGGGCGAGACGGTGAGCCCGGCCACCCCACGATCGCCCGCCCCGCACGAGGGCTTTGCCGCGTGCCCCTGCGGCCGTTCCTCCGGCCCCTCGCCGCAGCGCCGGCCCTTGCCTTACGCCGGGTGCTGCGGCCGCTACATCGACCACTTCGACACCACCCCCGCGCCCGATGCGGAAAGCCTCATGCGCTCGCGCTACACCGCCTTCGTGCGCGAGCAGGCGGCCTACCTGCTCGCCACCTGGGAGGTGGCGCACCGGCCCGCGCAGGTGGCGTTCGATCCGGGCGTGCGCTGGCTGGGCCTGGAAGTGCGTGCGCACCGCCGCCTGGATGGCGAGCGCGCCGAGGTCGAGTTCGTCGCCCGTCAGCGCATGCCCGGCGGCCGTGCCCACCGCCTGCATGAACTGAGCCGCTTCGTGCGGCAGGACGGGCGCTGGTTCTACGTGGACGGCGACCTCCGCTAGGCACTGCCGCATGCCCGATCGCTCCCGCAGCGCGGTGACGCCCGTTTCCGCATCCGTATCCGCAGTCCCCGATGTGCTGGGCCCGCCGGCATCCCGGGCCGGCGGGATCGAGGAGGCCGGCGGGCAGGCGCTGGACCTGGCCGTGCGCCGCCGGCTGCTGCAGTCACTGGCCTCGCGAGGCTCCTCGGAGATCGCCGCGGTGGTCATCCCCGGCGTGCTGGTGGGGTTCTACGGCCGCTTCGCGCCGCCCGGTCCGCTGATCGTCTGGTGGGTGCTCTTCGGGGTCGTGGCCCTGGGGCTGCTGCGCCTGCGCCGCGGCCTGCAGCGCGACGCCGCGCTGCCCGATGCGGTGGCCGTGCCCAAATGGGAGCGCATCTTCCAGTGGCTGTCCCTGGGGACGGGGCTGATGTGGACGCTGCCTGTCTTTCTCACGATGTCCGCTGCCCCGCTCGAATTCCGGCTCTTCCTGTACATGGTGCTGTGCGCGGTCATCGCGTCGGCCACGACGTTCCTCGCCCCGGTGCCGGTCATCTTCTGGCGCTATTTCGCGGCCAGCTACCTGCCGCCCACGCTGGCGATCTACTGGTACTTCCCGCAGCGCTGGCACTACCTGCTGCCGCTGATGCTGCTGTACGGCGCCGTGCTGTGCCGCCATGCCTGGGGATCGCGCCGCTTCGTGGTGCAGCAGGTGGAGATGGAGCGCCAGCGCGCGCGGCTGGCAGAGCAGTACCGCGCCGCCAAGGAGGCCGCCGAGCGCGCGCTGGAGGAAAAGAACCGGTTC
>NZ_BAAJYR010000527.1:0-2043 GCF_057546605.1 Acidovorax sp. KPB24-03
GCACCGAGCCCTCGTTGCGCAGCGCGCCAGCCCCCCTGGCGCCGCCGCCCCCCCGTGCCGCCCGTGTCCTTGGTGCCGCCGCCATCTGCTGTCCGGGCCGCGCCCATCGTGCATCCGGAGGACCTGTTCGACATTCAGCAGCAGGCCGACTTCTTCGTGTCGGTGGGCGAGCATGACCAGGCCATCGGTGTGCTCAAGCGCCACATTGCCGAGCATGGAGAGACCTCGCCCTTTGCCTACCTGGAGTTGCTGCGCCTGTACCACACGCTCAGCCGCGTGGACAGCTTCAATCAGCTGCGTGCCCAGTTCCAGGCGCAGTTCAATGCGCAGGTGCCGGAGTTCTCCTCGTTCCACCGGACGGGCCTGACGCTGGAAAGCTACACGGAAGCGCTGGCGGCCATCGAGGCCGAATGGTCCTCCCCCGAGGTGCTGGACACCCTCGAAGGCTGCCTGTTCCGCCGCGGCGAAGACGCCATCGCCTCGCCGTTCGATCTGGCGGCCTACGACGATCTGTTGCTGTTGCTGGCCATCGCGCAGACCACGCCGGCCAGTGCCCGCGGGGCACCGCCGCCACGCACCCGCACCACACCCCTCACGCCCCCGCCGCTGGAAATCGAGCCAGAGCCGGAATTGCCTTCCGCCAGCGCCTTCGGCGTGGACAGCCTCTCCGCGCGTCGGGAGCAGGAGCTGCAATCGCTGGACTCGCTGTCTGCCGGGTTCTCCTGGGAATCGATCCCGGCGCCTCTGGCCCCCAAGCCGATCTCCGAGGCCATGCTGGACATCGACCTGACCGATCCACCACCGCTCACGCTGAGCGAGCTGCCTCCGGTGCCCGTCACCGCGCCGCCTTCGGCGGGGGATCCGGTCGGCTTCGGCATGGACAACGACAAGATGGAGTTGCGTCTGGAGCTCGAAGAGCTGGAGCGAAAGCAGCGCACGGACAAGTAACGGAAAAAAGGCCCTTCGGGGCCTTTTTCGATGCAGGGCATGCCGCGCGTTGCGGCTTTCTGCCATGGCGGCGCGCCTGGCGGGTTGCCAGCGTCAGCCCGCCATGCGGGCCATCAGATCCTGCGCCGCGGCTTCCGGATCGTCGGCATTGACGAGTGCCCGCACCACGGCGATCGAGCCCACGCCCGTGGCCAGCACCTCGCCGAACTGCGGCGCCCCGATGCCGCCGATGGCGACCATCGGGTAGTGCCGCATCAGCCGGGCGTAGCCGGCCAGGCGTGCCACCCCCTGGGGCACGGTGGCCATCTTCTTGAGCGTGGTGGGAAACACCGCCCCCATGGCCACATAGCTGGGCGCCGCGGCATCGGCGCGCACCATTTCCGCATAGCCGTGGGTGCTGACCCCCAGGCGCAGGCCGGCGTCGCGGATGGCCTGCAGCTGCGCAGGCGCCAGCGCATCGAGGTCTTCCTGGCCCAGGTGGACGCCATAGGCGCCCGCGTCGATGGCGGCCTGCCAGTGGTCGTTGATGAACAGCAGGGCATGCGTGCCGCGCACGGCGTCCACGGCGGCCCGCACTTCGTGCGCGATGGTTTGTGCGTCGTCCGTCTTGTAGCGCAGTTGCACGGTGGGTACGCCGGCACGGGCCATGCGGCCCACCCATTGCGCGTCGGGCAGCACTGCATAGAGACCCAGCCGCTCGGGGCAGGCGGGGAAGGGCTGGCGGTGCGGCAGCGGCTGCAGGCCGAAGTCTTGCGGCGCATCGGGCCACTGCGAGGCATCGAAGCCGCCGGTGCGGTCCGTCTGTGCCTGCCAGGCCCGGGCGAGGCACTCGGCATCGCTGGCGATGAAACCCAATGCGCTGCAGGCCTCCAGCGCCGCGCGGTACACCGGGCCGCCGGACAGCGGCACGGGGGCCGGCTGGGATGGGAAGTCGGCGAAGGCGGCGCCATGCGCGGCCAGGATGGCGCGCACCGATGCGGCGTGGCCCGAAGCGGTTCCGTGCAGCATCTCAGCCATGGTCGTGGTGCCAGAAAGGGGTGCCCAGCACCGGGGTGCTCGGCTGGGCGGCTTCCTGCGCGGCCATGGCGCCCGCAC
>NZ_BAAJYR010000528.1:0-2037 GCF_057546605.1 Acidovorax sp. KPB24-03
AGCCCCCGGTGCGACGTGGCCTGGGGAGCGGGGTGTCGCCCGAGCTGGCGGCCCTGGGGCTGGCGCCGCGCCAACCTGACGGGCCCGCAGCGGCCTGAAAAAAGCACAGGCCCCGGCCCGCTGCGCAGCCAGCATGCCGCGCGTCGGGCCGGAGCCTGGCCTTCAGGGCCGGTTCTTCAAGGCAGCGGCGTGAGCGTGATCCGGCCGTAGTTCAGCTGTGAACGGCGCGGCGTCGCGCCGTTGCTGTCCACCGGCACCAGCGTGACGGTGACGGCCTTGTCCCGCGCGATCAGGCGGGCCGTCTCCTCGTCGATCACGAACGAATAGCGGATACCGGCCTGGTGGTGCGCCGCATGCCCCGCCGTGTTCGCGGGCGTGGTCTTGGCCACGCTGGAGATCATTCCCACGAAGTTGGGCGACTCGGTGGTGGTGCTGGCGTTGGCGTTGGGCAGGTTCACGTACACCTTGGCGCTCACGCTGCGGTCGGGCGGGGTGGTCACGTCGTCGATGTGCAGCAGATACAGCCGCGACGACTGGTTGGCCGCCAGCGCGGCGAGCGGCTTGCGAAAGCCCTCCGGCAGCGCGGCCTTGTGCGTGACGGGCGCGGTGCCCAGGTTGCGCTTTTGGGGCGCGGCCAGCACCACCAGCGGCTGCGCGGGATGCGCCAGGGCCGCGTTCTCGGCCGGTGCCGGCTGGCTGGCGCCTGCTGTCCGCACGGCGCTGCGCAGGGGCTTCGGGGGTGTGGCCAGGGAGTCGTACACGTAGCCCAGGTTTTCGGAGTTGACGACGTCGCTGACCTTCATGGAAGTCCACACGCCGTTTTCGTCGTAGAAGTTCCAGGCGTGGCCGTTCCAGTCCGCATCCGGCGGGTTGGTGTGCGAGGGGGCGACCGCGACCCAGCTGCTCCACATGCGGTCCACGTTGGAATGGTGGGCGAAGAACACCGGGTCGCGGGCGGCCGTGGAGAGCACGCCCATGTGCCATCGGTGCCCGTCCACACGTGCACGTGGTTGTGGGGAATGGTCTCCAGCGCGCCGGGGCTGCCGCCGCCGATGGCCGTGTTGACCCCGCCGAACAAGGCGTAGGTGGGCGAGTTCAGCACGATGGACATGGCCTTCGGGCCCACGAAGGCGGCAGGGATCCGGGCACCCGGCTTCACGTTGGCGGGGTTGCGCAGCGGATCGTACAGGGCGCTGCCGGCACTGGCGTAGATCTGCGGGAAGGTCTGGGTCGAGGGGCTCTGGGTGCTCCAGTCCCAATACGGCAGGCGCAGGTCGGGGTCGCCCGAGGCCTTGACCAGGGCGCGCTCCAGGAAGAACAGGTAGGCGCGGTGCCATGGCGGGAACCACCAGCTCGAATGGATTTCCTCGCCCTGCTGGCCGTCGGTGCCGCCGCCGCAGGCCCAGCAGTGCACGTAGCTCTGGCGCAGCCAGCCGGTGGGGCTGTTGGGGTTCTGGGCGGTGATGTCGCGCAGCCCTTGCCAGCCCTTGGTGAGGCTGGCGATCTCGGCGTCGGTCAGGGCGAAGGCGCTCTTGCGCGGCTTGACGGCGATCTTGCCGCCCTGGAAGGGCGTCGCCGGGCCGGGCGGCGGGGGCGGGGCGCAGTTCTGCGGGTTGTCGGCCGGGTTCTGCGCCCAAGCGGCACTGTGCTGCAGGCTCCACAACGAAAAGCCGGCGGTCAGGCTGGCCAGGTGCTGCAGGGCTTGCCTGCGGGAAGTATGGGAATGGCTCATGCCGCGGTCCTCCGAATTGATTTTTTGCCGTGGCGCGGGTCAGGGCCCGTGCCACGGCGATCAATGTACGCGGGGGAGGGCGGCCCGCGAAGGCGCCGGCGAAGGGCTGCAAGGGGTGCTGGCGCGACTCGATGGCAGCGCCAAGTCCTTGTCGGGCCTGGATTTTTTGCGCTGCAGCGCACCGGGTGCCGCCGCTGGCGAGGCCACTGGCCGGCACCTTAAAAGTTCTGAATTCGGCGGCCCAGGCACTCGGCGGCAGGGCGCGGGGGCGATGCGGGGGGGCGGTGCGGGGGGGCGGTGCGGGG
>NZ_BAAJYR010000529.1:0-2035 GCF_057546605.1 Acidovorax sp. KPB24-03
TCGCGCACGGCCAGGCCAAAAACCCACGGCGCGGCCCTGATGGCGCACCGTGGCGAAGGCGCAGGGCAGGGCGATCGACTGCACCATGGCGTGGTGCGTGGCGTGGTGTGACTCGGCCACGCCGTTGGCGGCGGCAAAGCCGTCCAGCCACTCGGCCGTTGGCGCCTGTGCGATTTCCACCGAGGGCTGCGGCGCCGCACCCTCCGGCAGGGGCGCCTGCATGACCCAGGTGGGCTCGAAGAGCGCATAGCCCGCGTCCTCCAGCGCCTGCTCGGCACTGGCGCTCACCAGCGGCGAGATCCGGAACACGGGCCGCAGGCCCTGGCGGGCGTAGAGCGCCTGCGCCGCCTCGCGCACGCCCTCGAACGGCGCCCCGGGCTCCAGCGCATTGACCGAATTGGCCCGCTTGGTGAAGCCGCCGGACAGGCGAAACACCCAGCCCTGGTGAAAAACGGTCTGGCGGGCGGGCCAGGCATTGAACGCGCGTTCTTCCAAGGCGCGCACAGTGAGAAGGTCGGGAGCGGGATTGGCATGGGAGGGCATGCGGGATTTATAGCAGCGCCGCCCACCGCGCTTTTATGTTCGCCTGTAGTAAGGAAATGAAAACGTATTCTTATGGGTTTGATAAGGCAAACCCTAAGATGCGGTCATCTCTTCTCCAAAGGTGTTTTCCGTGAACAAGCGTTTCCTGCTGCAATCGACCCTCGCCCTGGCCGTGGCCGCCGGCTTTCAAACCGGCGCGCTGGCCCAGGACAAGCCGCTGAAGATCGGTGTCACCGCCGGTCCGCACGCGCAGATCTTCGAGCAGGTCAAGAAAGTGGCTGAAAAGGACGGCCTCAAGCTCCAGATCGTCGAGTTCAGCGATTACGTGCAGCCCAATGCGGCGCTGGCTTCCGGCGACCTGGATGCCAACAGCTACCAGCACAAGCCCTACCTGGACGCGCAGGTCAAGGACCGCGGCTACAAGCTCGTGTCCGTGGGCTACACGGTCAATTTCCCGATCGGCCTGTATTCCAAGAAGGTCAAGAAGCTCGAGGACCTGAAGGAAGGCGCCAAGTTCGGCATTCCCAACGACCCGACCAACGGCGGCCGCGTGCTGCTGGTGCTGCAGGACAAGGGCCTCATCAAGCTCAAGGAAGGCGCCGGCCTGAAGGCCACGCCGCTGGACGTGGTCTCCAATCCCAAGAAGCTGAAGTTCGTCGAACTCGATGCCGCGCAACTGGCCCGCTCGCTGGACGATCTGGACGCCGCCGCGATCAACACCAACTTCGCCCTGTCCGCCGGCCTGAACCCCGCCAAGGATGCCATCGCACAGGAAAGCGCCAAGAGCCCCTACGTCAACCTGATCGCCGTGCGCGAGGCCGACAAGGACAAGCCCTGGGTCGCCAAGCTGGTGAAGGCCTACCAGTCGGAAGAAATCCGCCAGTACATCCAGACCGAATTCAAGGGCGCCGTGCTGCCGGGCTTCTGACCGGCTCGGGGTTCGACCAAGCCGCCAGCGCCTTCCCGGTGCTGGCGGCTTTTTCATGGCCACTGGGCTTTGAAACAGGCAGTCACCGGCTTGCTTAGATGTTTTCCGATGAAGAAGCCGATTTTTTTATTCGTTGGCTTCGCGCCGGGGTGGTTCTACATTGGTTTGGACGGCCACGCCCCGCCAAACAGGCGGCTGCAGCCACCCATTCACACAGGTTCAAAGGAAACGCGCCATGTCCACCGCTGTGCAAGACACCGAACTGCCCCCGGCACTGCAATCCGCCCACAACGACGCCCAGTCCTCGGGCCTGGCCCACGCCGGCGGCGTGCCGCCCGCGGTCGCGTGGGACCTGTTCACCGCGCGCCAGGCCCTGCTGGTGGATGTGCGATCGGGCGAAGAGCGCAAGTTCGTCGGCCATGTGCCGGGCAGCCTGCACGTGGCCTGGGCCACGGGCACGGCGCTCACCCGCAACCCCCGCTTCGTGCGCGAACTGGAGGCCGCCATCGCCAAGGCCGCCACGCGCGACGCGCCCGTGCTGCTGCTGTGCCGCAGCGGCAAGCG
>NZ_BAAJYR010000530.1:0-2031 GCF_057546605.1 Acidovorax sp. KPB24-03
CTGGCCAGCCAGGGCGGGTCGGCCGCCACTCCCACCAGCGCGAGCATGCCGCAGGCATACAGCCCGGACAGCGTGCCCAGCGCCACGCCCGCCGCGTATTGCAAGGCCACCGGCAGGCGCTGCAGCACGGTCTTCAGGCTGCAGGCGGTGACCAGCCAGGCCAGCGTGGCGGGCAGGGCGCCGCCCGTCAGCAGCGACAGCCGGCCGAGCCATTCCAGGGGCGTGGCGGTGTTGAAGAGGGCGCCCACGCCCAGCACCGCCTCCACGAAAAGCACCGCGCGCAGGATCACCCCGACATGGCAGGCGTCGAACACCAGCACCCGCCGGCCCAGGGGCTGGCGGGGGTCTTCGGTCAGGGCCTGCGGCCGGGTCGATAAAATTTGCGTCTCTTGCATTGCGGCATCCGGGTGTTCCGGGTGTCTGAACCACCGGATTATTGCCCTCCATGTCCACCAGCCCTGCCTCCAGCCCAGCGTCCGCCCCCTCCCACAACCAGCTCGACACCAAGGCCCAGGCCTGGTCGGCGCTGTTTTCCGAGCCCATGAGCGACCTGGTCAAGCGCTACACGTCGAGCGTGTTCTTCGACAAGCGCCTGTGGCAGGCCGACATCGCCGGCAGCTTGGCGCACGCCGACATGCTCGCCGCGCAGGGCATCATCTCGGCCGCCGACCACGCCTCCATCCAGCGCGGCATGGCGCAGATCAAGGAGGAGATCGAATCCGGCGCCTTCGAGTGGAAGCTCGACCTGGAAGACGTGCACCTGAACATCGAGGCGCGTCTCACGCAACTGGTGGGCGACGCCGGCAAGCGCCTGCACACCGGCCGCAGCCGCAACGACCAGGTGGCCACCGACGTGCGCCTGTGGCTGCGCGGCGAGATCGACCTGATCGCCGATCTGCTCAAGGAACTGCAGGTGTCGCTGGTGGATGTGGCCGAGCAGAACGTGGAGGTGATCCTGCCCGGCTTCACCCACCTGCAGGTGGCGCAGCCGGTGAGCTTCGGCCACCACATGCTGGCCTACGTGGAGATGTTCGCGCGCGATGCCGACCGCATGCAGGACGTGCGCCGCCGCGTCAATGTGCTGCCCCTGGGCGCCGCCGCCCTGGCCGGCACGACCTACCCGCTGGACCGCGAGCGCGTGGCGAAAACCCTGGGCATGGACGGCGTGTGCCAGAACAGCCTGGACGCCGTGAGCGACCGCGACTTCGCCATCGAGTTCACCGCCGCCGCCAGCCTGTGCATGGTGCACGTGAGCCGCCTGTCGGAAGAACTCATCATCTGGATGAGCCAGAACTTCGGTTTCATCAAGATCGCCGACCGCTTCACCACGGGCTCGTCGATCATGCCGCAGAAGAAGAACCCCGACGTGCCCGAACTGGCGCGCGGCAAGACCGGCCGCGTGGTCGGCCACCTGATGGGTCTCATCACCCTGATGAAGGGCCAGCCCCTGGCCTACAACAAGGACAACCAGGAAGACAAGGAACCGCTGTTCGATACCGTGGACACGCTGAAGGACACGCTGCGCATCTTCGCCGAGATGGTCGGCGGCCAGCCGAACCCGGCCACGGGCAAGAAGGAAGGCGGCATCACCGTCAACGCGCCGGCCATGGAGCAGGCCGCGCTCAAGGGCTACGCCACCGCCACCGACCTGGCCGACTACCTCGTCAAGAAGGGCCTGCCGTTCCGCGATGCGCACGAGACCGTGGCCCATGCCGTGAAGGCCGCCGTGTCGCACAACGTGGACCTGTCGGAGCTGCCCCTGGCCGTGCTGCAGGGCTTTCACCCGCAGATCGAAAAGGACGTGTTCGACGCCCTCAGCCTGCGCGGCTCGCTCAACGCCCGCAACACGCTGGGCGGCACCGCGCCGGCCCAGGTGCGCGCCCAGCTGGCCCGCCACCGCGCCCGCCTGGCCTGATCGCTGTTCACCTCCCCCCGTCCGCACACTTTCACGGAGCCCTCCATGCATCGTTCTTCCTCGCGCCGCCACTGGGTCTTGCGCATGGCCCGCGCCGCGGTCTGGGTGGGCGCCAC
>NZ_BAAJYR010000531.1:0-2008 GCF_057546605.1 Acidovorax sp. KPB24-03
GCATCTGCTCGGTCCTGCTTTTGCATCTGCTCCTGGAAGGCCGACAGGTCGTTGCCCACGAACAGGATGGCGATCACCTTGCCCGCCGCATCCTTCACCGGCGCGTAGTGCGCCATGTACGGCTTGCCGAACAGCATGGTGCGGCCCGTGTAGGGCTGGCCCGCGAGCACGGGCGCGTAGGCGGGGCTGGCGCGGTCGAGCAGGGTGCCCTGGGCGCGCTCGCCCTTTTCGTTCTTGACCGAGGTGGTGATGCGGATGAAGTCCTCGCCCTTCCTCGCGAAGACCGTGGCCACGCCGCCCGTGTCTTGGCTGAATTTGTCCACCGTGCCGTAGTCGTCGTTCACCGCGACGCCGAAGCTCGTCAGTTGCCCGCTGGCCTCGTCCAGTTGCATGCTGGGGTCGAAGCCGCGCTGGAACGCCTGGGCCGAGCGGCGCACCAGTTCGCGGTTGGCCTCGTCCACCGCGTTGAGCGACTGGCCTACCGCATCGACCGCATCGCGCACACCTTCGGTGATCTGCGTGCGCGCGGCCTTCGTGGTGATGAGCGAGATCGCGATGCCCACCGCAATGAGGGCCAGCGCCACCAGGGACAGGGCCAGCAGGGTGACGCGGCGGGCGACCGATCGGGTGCGGACGGGTGGAGTCATGGCGGTTTTTGGGGTTCGGTCGCAGGGAAGGGAGACGGGGCGGGTGCGCTGCGGAAGACGCCGATCCCATCGTAAGCAACCGTAACTTTGGCAGGATGAAGGCAATCCTTTAAGGGAAAACCCTATGTACTGAGGGATTCAGTCTGCTTGGCAGCAGCGATTTCGGGGGCGAAAAATGCCTTCAGGGCATGTTTTTCTAGGGCGTATTGCTACATTAATAATAGCAATCGGATGTTCGGGTGTTTTGTAGTGCTCGTGACATTTCCACGGTGTTGGCGACCTGTGCGGGGGAGCTTGGGCACGTGGGACAGCGCCCGAGGCAGCCCCGTGCCTCGGCAAGTCGCCCTCCCGGCCGCAGCCCTGCGCCCGTCAGGCGTGCTCGAAGTGGAACACCGCCGTGCCCGCCAGGGCGTTCGGCAGGAAGCGCACCTCGCGCCCGTCCTGCAGGCCGAACGCGTCGATCACGCGCAGGGCGTTCTTGTGCGCCAGCACCTCGAAATCCTTGAACGTGCCCACGCGGATGTTGGGCGTGTCGTACCACTGGTAGGGCAGCCGGCGCGTGACGGGCATGCGCCCGCGCAGCACCGACAGCCGGTTGGGCCAGTGGGCGAAATTGGGAAACGCCACCACGCCCGCGCGGCCCACGCGGGCCGTCTCGCGCAGCATCACCTCGGTGTTGCGCAGGTGCTGCAGCGTGTCGATCTGCAGCACCAGGTCGAACGAGTTGTCGCCGAACATCGCCAGCCCTTCCTCCAGGTTGAGCTGCACCACGTTCACCCCGCGGCGCACACAGGCGAGCACGTTGGCGTCGTCGATCTCGATGCCGTAGCCCGTGCAGCCGCGCTCGCGCTGCAGGTACGACAGCATCGCGCCGTCGCCGCAGCCCAGGTCCAGCACCCGCGCGCCGTGCGGCACCAGCCGGGAAATCGCATGCATGGTGGCTTTCTCGGTCATGCGAACTCCTTGGCGATGCTGTCGAAATACGAGCCGACGACGCCCATGTAGCGCGCATCGTCGAGCAGGAAGGCGTCGTGGCCGTGCGGTGCGTCGATCTCGGCGTAGCTCACGTCGCGGCGGTTGTCGAGCAGCGCCTTCACGATCTCGCGGCTGCGCGCGGGTGAAAAGCGCCAGTCGGTGGTGAAGCTCACCAGCAGGAACCGGGCCGTCGCGCGCGCCAGCGCCAGCGTGAGGTTGCCGCCGTAGGCGAGTGCGGGGTCGAAGTAATCGAGCGCGCGGGTGATCAGCAGGTAGGTGTTGGCGTCGAAATACTCGCTGAACTTGTCGCCCTGGTAGCGCAGGTAGCTCTCGATCTGGAACTCGATGTCCTGCGTGCTGTAGCGGTAGCCCGGCCCCGCGCCGGG
>NZ_BAAJYR010000532.1:0-2005 GCF_057546605.1 Acidovorax sp. KPB24-03
CCTCCCGTGTCCACCAGCAGGTTCAGCGCCCAGAGCGCTGCCACCAGCGGCGTGATGCCGCCCTCGGCACCGGCCGGGTTCACGGCGTGCCCCCGCGGGCGACGTGCTCCGCGAACGCGACGGTGCGCGCCACGACGGCGCGGCGCTCCCGGTCGATGGTGATCATGTGGTAGCTGTCGTCCAGCAGCACCAGTTCCACCGGCGCGTACCGCACGCCCTGCACGATGGCCTGGGCGTTGGCGGCCGAGGCGATGTCGTCGTGGCGCGCATGCAGCACGAGGCAGGGCGAGCGCACGGCATCCAGGCGCCGGCGCACGTGGGCCGCCAGCGCGCGCATCTCGATCACCGACCACCACGGGTTGCCCGGCAGGCCGGCCGCCGAGCTGTCGCCCGATTGCATCTGCGCCACCACGCGCTCGCGCAGCGCCGCGTCCTTGATGCCGTAGGGCGGCTGCTCCATGAAGACGCGGCGGCGCCCGATGCCAAGCATGCGAAACAGCGGCAGCAGGAACGACAGCCGCGTGTACGCTGGCATGCTCCAGCCGTCGTAGCGAAAGGTGGGCGACAGCGCCACCACGCCGGCCACCTGGGCCGGGCGATCGGCGGCCAGCGCCAGCGCCAGCACGGCGCCCATCGAGAGCCGCACGCCACGAGCCGGCCGCCGGTCACCATCGCCAGCCGGTCGGCGCCGCGCTGCACGCTGGCGTGCCAGTCCTGCCAGCGCGTGGCCACCAGATCGTCCTGCGTGCCGCAGTGGCCGGCCAGCTGCACGGCCAGCACGGTGAAGCCGGCGCGGTGCAGGCCCTTGGCCAGCAGGCGCATTTCGTTGGGCGTGCCCGTCAGCCCGTGGATCAGCAGCACGCCGGTGCCGGCGTTCGGGCCGTGCCCACGCAGCAGGTATTCGTGCTGCGTGCCGGCATCGCCGGGGCGGGCCGCCGCGTCGCCCAGGGGGGGGGCGGTTTCGCGGGACATCACGGCGGCGTTCATGCCGCCAGTTCCAGCGCCACGGGCTGCGGCAGCAGGGCCAGCGCCTGCGAGAAATCGGTGAATGCCGCATGGGCGATGCCGTGGTCCACGCAGTGCTGGATGAGCTTGTACTTGGCCAGCACGAAGTCGGCTCGGCCGGACACGCAGAAGTCCGAGGTGCTGTCGCCCACGTACAGCACGCGGCCATGCCGCTCGCGCTGCTCGGCCAGGCGCTCGCATTTGCAGTTGCCGCTGGCGCGGGCGCAGGCGGCGCTGGCCCAGGGCGACTGCAGCTGCCAGCTGCGCGGCCCGGTCTGCACCAGCCGGTTGGCGATCACCGGCAGGTCGCCCAGGCCATGGCGTTCCAGCACGGCATGGATGGCGTAGTCGATGCCGTCGCTCACCACCTGCACCGGCATGCCCCGCTCGCGGGCTGCGCGCACGAAGGCGCCGAAGTGCGGGTCCACCGCGATGGTGGCCAGGTGCGCGTCCAGCTCGGCGCGGTCCATGTCGAGCAGGGCCACCTGGCCCTTCATGCATTCGCGCGAGCCGATCTCGCCGCGCTCCCAGGCGGCCTCCAGCGCCTCCCAGCCGTCGCGGCCGAAGCGCTGCAGCAGCGAGTCGGTCACGTCTTCGGTGCTGATGGTGCCGTCGAAGTCGCATTGCACCATCCAGCCCGAGCCGGTCGCGGGCTGGGAGACATGGCGTGCATCGACCAGGGCGATGCGGTGGGTTCTGGCGTCATTCATGGAAGCTCACTCTCACGTTCTGTCCGACCCGCGCGGTGGGCGCCTGATCGAACTCCAACACACATTCGACGATGCGCACGGGGCCGCGCTGGACGTCGTCCTGCAGCCGCCCGGTGCCGAGCACAGGGCTGATGCGCACCACATGCGCCGGCGGCATCGCCGCGGCTGCGGTGTCGCCATCGGTGGTGACGGTGGCGCGCTGGCCCACGTGCACCTGGGCCGCGTAGCTTTCGTTCAGCTCGGCCCGCACCACGAGCGGGCGGCGCGGCAGCAGCGTGATGGCCGCTGCG
>NZ_BAAJYR010000533.1:0-1991 GCF_057546605.1 Acidovorax sp. KPB24-03
CGTGCCCGTGATGATGGGCTCGGGCGTGTTCGCCAAGGCCTTCACCCTGGAGCATGCCTACGCCGCCACCGATACCGAAGGCAAGACGGTGAAGGGCGAGCTCGAGCGCATCGGCTACGTGGGCGATCAGGTGCCCGGCGACCACCCGATCGGTGCGTATTTCGAGACCCACATCGAGCAGGGGCCCGTGCTGGAGGACCACGGCAAGACCATCGGCGTGGTGACAGGCGTGCTCGGCATCCGCTGGTACGACTGCACCGTGACCGGCATGGAGGCCCATGCCGGCCCCACGCCCATGGCCCTGCGCAAGGATGCGCTGCAGGTTGCCACGCACCTCATGCAGGAGGTGGTGGCTTGCGCACACCGCCACCCGCCGCATGGTCGCGGCACGGTGGGCATGGTGCAGGTGCATCCCAACAGCCGCAACGTGATCCCCGGCCAGGTCAAGTTCAGCATCGACCTGCGCAACGCCACCGACTCCGATTGCGAAAGCATGGACCGGGACATCCGCGACGTGGCCACCCGCCTCAGCGCCGAAACCGGCCTGCCGATCCAGATCGACCTGGTGTCCAGCTACCCCGCGCAGGTGTTCCACCCCGACTGCGTGGACGCGGTGGGCCGGGCGGCCGCCAGCCTGGGCTACAGCCACATGCCAGCCGTGTCGGGCGCGGGGCACGATGCGGTCTACATGGCGCGCCTGGCACCTGCGGGCATGGTCTTCATTCCGTGCAAGGACGGCATCAGCCACAACGAGATCGAAGACGCCCAACCCGAGCACATCACCGCTGGCTGCAACGTGCTGCTGCATGCCATGCTGGAACGCGCCGGCACCTGAATGGTGCGTGGCTGGGGCGGCGGCCTGCCGCCGTGTTACAGCAACCCTCCCCCGGTGGGGTTGTGGCAGGCCCCCGCAGCGCATAACGTTCAACGCTTTGCTTGAAGCCATGCCTTCCATGACGACACCGAACCAGCCCGCTGGGCGCGCTGCCTCCGCCTGCTTTCCTTCCACCCCCGCCCGCGCGACCCTCGTGGCCGCCACCGTGGTCGCCGCGCTGGCCCTGGCCGGCTGCGAGACCACCAACATGCGCATGGGCAGCCCCGATGCCAAGACCGTGGCCACAGGCAGCGCGGCCGGCGGTGCCACCGAAGGCGCCAGCAGCGAGCTGGAACGCTGCGAATCGCCACTGGGCACCGTCTCGCTGATCGAGAACCAGCAGGCCGGCTGGTACACCATCCTGCGCAACGAATACCGCCTGCCGCCCACGGCCAACCTGCTGCGCCTGCTGGTCCAGCAGTCCAACTGCTTCGTCGTGATCGAGCGCGGCGCGGCCGGCATGACGGCCATGGACCGCGAGCGCGCCATCATGCAGTCGGGCGAAATGCGCGGCGGCAGCAACTTCGGCAAGGGCCAGATGGTCGCCTCCGACTACGGCCTGTCCCCGGAAATCGTGTTCAACAACGACAACGCCGGCGGGGCCTCCGCATCGCTAGGCGGCCTGGTGGGCGGACGCGCGGGCGGCTTGCTGGCAGCGCTGGGCGGCAGCTTGAACACCAAGGAAGCGAGCGCATTGCTCACCCTCATCGACCACCGCTCCGGCGTGCAGGTCGCTGCCTCGGAAGGCAGCGCCTCCAAGACCGATTTCGGCGCCGTGGGCCAGCTGTTCGGCGGCTCGGGCGGCGCGCGCCTGGGCGGCTACAGCAACACGGCCGAAGGCAAGGTGATCGCCGCGGCCTTCCTGGATGCGCACAACCAGCTCGTCACGCAGGTGCGCGCGCTGCAGGCCAAGGAAATGCCGCCGCCCGTGGCCACGGCACGCCAATCCTCGGGACGCTGACGCGCCGGGCGCAGCGACTCGGGGGGGCACCGGGTCGCCCGAGTGGGTGATGGGGCCAGGGAAGGCGGAACAGGGTGCGGGGGTGTGGCACGCATTGTGCTGCTGTCTTCGGCCCCGTCGTGCAGGCCCTGCCTGGATGGCAGAGGGCAAACCCCA
>NZ_BAAJYR010000534.1:0-1980 GCF_057546605.1 Acidovorax sp. KPB24-03
CGGTGGGGCTGCTGGCGCTGGTGCTCTCGCCCGTGGTGGGCAAGAACATCGCCAAGGTGGACCCGCGGCGCTTCGCCACCTTCGCGTTCCTGGTGTTCGCGCTGGTGCTGTGGATGCGCTCGCGGTTCAACACCCAGGCCGACCTGACCACGATCATGGTGCCCACGATCATCCAGGGCATCGCCATGGCGTTCTTCTTCATCCCGCTGGTGACGATCACGCTGTCGGAGATCGCACCCGCGCGCATTCCGTCGGCATCGGGGCTGTCGAACTTCATGCGCATCACGGCCGGGGCCATCGGCACCTCGGTCTCGACCACGCTATGGGAGCGGCGCGCCACGCTGCACCATGCCCAGCTCACCGAAGGGCTGCAGCAGGGCGGCGTGGCCGTCACGCAGACGCTGCAGGGGCTGCAGGCGGGCGGCCTCACGCCCGAGCAGGCGCTGGCGCAGGTGGAACGCATGGTGAACCAGCAGGCCTTCATGCTGGCCGCCAACGACATCTTCTATGCGTCGGCCGTGCTGTTCCTGCTGCTGATTCCGCTGGTCTGGCTGGCCCACCCGGTGCGCCCCAGCGCCGGCAGCGCGGACGCCGCGGCCGGCGCGCACTGAGGCCGGGGGGCCGGGGCGACTGTTGCGCCAAGGCCTCACTCCGGGGCATGCGCGCGGGCACCAAGGCGCCTGCGCAGGCCATGTCATCACGGGTTCATCCGGGATTTCTACAAACGCGGGGCTGCCACCGGCATCCGCCGGCCGCCGGCCCCTGCGTCAAAAAATCCAGATCACCCATGACCCGCCCCTCTGCCCCTGCCCCCAACACCTTCCGCCGTGCGCGGATGCCCCTGGCCATCGCCCTGGCCCTTCCCTCCCTCCTGCTGGCGGGCTGCGGCGGCTCCGGCGACGGCACGCCCGCCGCCGAACAGGGCCGCTGGACCACCGGCGACCTGCACACCCACACGGTGCAATCGGACGATTCGCGCACGACGCAGACGCTCGACTTCCTGCTCGGCAAGGCCTTCACCACGTACCGCCTGGACTGGATGGCGGTGACCAACCACCTGCGCTCGTCCAAGTACGACAACGCGGCCAACCTGCTGCCCGCTCCCAAGGCCTTCGCCTATGGCATGGAGGCCTATGAGATCCCGCGCATCCAGGCGCTGCAGGCCTCCGGCAACTACGCCGGCAAGCTGATCTTCTCGGGGTTCGAGTGGGACATGCCCACGCACGACCACATCGGCGTGGGCCTCTTCGAGGGGGCCAGCGGCAGCCTGAAGCCCTCCGCCAGCGGGGCCAAGGAGTTCCAGTACCTGTTCACCACGGGCGCCGAATCGCTCTTCGACGCGGCGGACGTGGCCCGCTGGAAGGCCCAGTACCCGCAGCGCTTCAACCAGACGGCCGACGACGCGCTCAAGGCCATCGCCTGGCTGAAGGCGAAGTACCCCGACACGAGCTACGCCCTGATCAACCATCCTTCGCGCAACCCTGGCAAGTATTCGATCGCCGATCTGCGCCAGATGAACGACCTGGCGCCCAGGATCGTGTTCGCCATCGAGGGCATGGTGGGCAACCAGCTCGAACCCGATCGCGGCGGCTACACCTCGGCCTACATCGACGCCAACCAAGCCAACCGCACCTACGGCGGCACCGACGCCATCGTGGCGAAACTGGGCGGGGTGTGGGACGCGCTGCTGGGCGAGGGCCGCCGCATCTGGAACATCGCCGACTCCGACTCGCACTTCGAGATCGACTCGAACAACAACAGCAGCGGCTACTACCCTGGCGAATACGCCAAGAACCACGTCTGGCAGGCCAGCAAGGCGGAGGGGGGCATCGGCGGCCTGGTCGACAGCCTGCGCGCGGGCCGCAGCTTCGGCGTCTTCGGCGACCTCATCAACGCGCTGGACTTCAACGTGTACGCCCTGAGCGGCAAGGGCACCATGGGCCAGGAGATCAAGGCCTCGGCCGGCGAGAGCGTGACGGT
>NZ_BAAJYR010000535.1:0-1974 GCF_057546605.1 Acidovorax sp. KPB24-03
CCCCGCTGGCCGTGCGCCAGGCGGTGCGCGAGCGCGAAAAAGCGCGCCATCGCCCGCGCCGCGCTGCGGCAGCTGCAACCCGGGCAGACGCTGTTCCTCGATGCCGGCAGCACCACCACCCTTCTGGCGGCGGAGCTGTCGTCCCTGTCGGGGATGACGGTGGTGACCAACAGCCTGAACGCCGCGCTCCAGCTGGCCGGGGCCGACGCCGGCCGCCCGGCGCGCAACGACGTCATCCTGCTGGGCGGCCGCACCGACCCCGGGGTGCGGGCCACGCACGGCGACATCACGGTGGCCGAGATCCACCGCTACCGCGCCGACGTGGCGCTGCTTTCGCCCGTGGGCATCCACTGCCTGCACGGGGCCACCAGCTTCGACCACCACGAGGCGGCCATCGCCCGCGCCATGGCGGCGCAGGCGCAGCGGCTCATCGTGCTGGCCGACCACAGCAAGATCGGCCAGGCCAGCCGCGTGGTGTATGCAGGCCTGCCCGAGATCGATACCATCGTGACCGATGCGGGCTCGCGCGCGCTGCCCGGCCTGTCGGCGCTGCAGGCGGCCGGCAGCCACGTCATCGTCGCCTGACCGTCCACGAAAGGCCCCCGACGCCCCATGCCCGCCAGCCGCTACCACCACACCGCCGGCGGACAGCGCTGGCAGTTCCGCGACCTGGGCGACGTGATGGCCAAGGCCACGCCGGCCCGGTCGGGCGACGTGCTGGCGGGCATCGCGGCGGGCACGGCGGTGGAACGCATGGCCGCGCGCATGTGCCTGGCCGATGTGCCGCTCGACCGCTTCCTGAGCGAAGCGCTGGTGCCCTACGAGGACGACGAGGTCACCCGCCTCATCATCGACACGCACGATGCCGCGGCCTTCGAGCCCATCGCCCACCTCACCGTCGGGGGGCTGCGCGACTGGCTGCTGGCCGCGGACAGCGCCCTGCTGACCGCGGTAGCCCCGGGCCTCACGCCCGAGATGGCGGCGGCCGTGAGCAAGCTCATGCGCAACCAGGACCTGGTGGCCGTCGCGCGCCGGTGCCGGGTGACCACGCGCTTTCGCAACACCCTCGGCCTGCCCGGGCACCTGGCCGTGCGGCTGCAGCCCAATCACCCCACGGACGACCTGCGTGGCATCGCCGCCTCGATGATCGACGGCCTGCTCTACGGCGCGGGCGACGCGGTGATCGGCATCAACCCGGCCACGGACAGCATCGCGGCCCTGACAGGCCTGGTGCACCGGCTTGACGAGGTGATTGCCACGCTGCGGATCCCCACGCAGTCCTGCGTGCTCACGCACGTGACCCACACCATCCAGATGATCGAGCAGGGCGCGCCGGTGGACCTGGTGTTCCAGTCCATCGCCGGCACCGAAAAGGCCAACGCCGGTTTCGGCGTGAACCTGGCCCTGCTGCATGAGGCGCGCGAGGCGGCCCTGTCGCTCCGGCGCGGCACGCTGGGCGACAACGTCATGTATTTCGAGACCGGCCAGGGCAGTGCCCTGTCGGCCGACGCCCACCACGGCGTGGACCAGCAGACCTGCGAGGCACGGGCCTACGGCGTGGCGCGCGCGTTCTCGCCCCTGCTCACCAACACCGTGGTCGGCTTCATCGGGCCGGAATACCTGTACGACGGCAAGCAGATCATCCGCGCGGGCCTGGAAGACCACTTCTGCGGCAAGCTGCTGGGCGTGCCGCTGGGCTGCGACGTCTGCTACACCAACCATGCCGAGGCCGATTCGGACGACATGGACACGCTGATGACGCTGCTGGGCGTGGCGGGCCTGACCTTCATCATGGGCGTTCCGGGTGCGGACGACATCATGCTCAACTACCAGAGCACCTCGTTCCACGACGCGCTGTACCTGCGCGAAGTGCTGGGCCTGCGGCGCGCACCCGAGTTCGAGGCCTGGCTGCAGCGCATGCAGCTGGCCGACGGGGCCGGCCGCCTGCTGCCCGCCGCGCAGCAGCGGCCCGCG
>NZ_BAAJYR010000536.1:0-1971 GCF_057546605.1 Acidovorax sp. KPB24-03
CGCTGCATGGCGTCGGTCTTCTTCATCGCCGGCGAAGCCCTGACGCGCGAGCGGCGCGAAGGCGCGCTGGACGCCGCCCGCGCCGCCATCGACGGGCACCCGTTGGCCGCCACGTCCGGCGCCACCAGCCCCCCATCCGAACGTGGTGGTGGTGCGGGTGCTCGCGCCCGTGGTGGAGCCCGCCATGGGCCTGCTGCAGGCCGTTTGGGCGGCGTGGCGCGCACAGTGCTGGGGCATGGCGGCGCAGCGGCCGCGTACCTGGTCGGTGTAGCGCGCCAAAGGGCGCGCGTTCGGCGTGCGATACGTCCCGACACCCGGCATTACAAAAACGCACGGGCCCCGGCAGAGCCCCCTCCTAGAATCGGCCGGCCGCGCTGAACCGCCCGGGCGCCCTGCCCGTTGCGCATGCCCTTTTGCGCGGCGCCAACCCTTTCACCCTGCCATGTCCGATCCCTACGCCCTGGAGCGCAGCCGACCCCACGCCCCCGGATGCCTGCAATCGAAAATCGCACTGCAATTCGACGGAAAAGTCCTGCGCGGCACGGGCACGCAATCCGTCCTCGCGCTGCCCGCCGTGTCCGGCAAACCCAAAAACGGCCAATTCGACTACTCCACCGAATGGCAGAAGACCCGCAACGCCGGGCCCATCCCCGAAGGGGACTACTGGATCCAGCCGTCCGAGATGTGGGCCAACAACTGGCTCAAGAACCTGTACCGCTCGCCGCGCGCGGCCTGGGGCAATTTCCGGCTGACCATCCACCCCTATCCCGGCACAGAAACCTACGGGCGCGGCGGCTTCTTCATCCACGGCGGCTCGACGCCGGGCAGCGCCGGCTGCATCGACCTGACCGTGCACATCGACAAGTTCGTCGAAAAGCTCAAGAGCGAACTGGGAGGCCTTCCCGAATGCTACATACCGCTCACCGTCCGCTATCCGCCCCAATGAAGGCCCGAAGCACCACCGCGCTCCTGGCCCTGGCCCTGGCACCGGGGCTGGCCATGGCCGAAGTCAGCGACAAGACGCCGGCCCTCTGGCACATCTGGGCCGTGGCCCTGGGCGCCTCGGCCGTGTGCATGGCGGGCATGGCCTGGCGGCGGTGGCTGGGCGCGGCGCTGGCGGTGGTGCCCGCGCTGTGGTTCGCCGGGCTGCTGCTGGAGATCCACTCCACCGACGTCGGGCCCTACCTGTATGCCGAGCAGGGCTGGAGCTACTACCTGCAGGCGTACCTGGCGCTCGCGGTGTTCCTCGCCAGCCTGGTGCTCGGACTGCGCCTGGGCGAGCGGCGGCGAAGGGCATCCGGCGCGGCGGCCGGGGCCCAGTCGCGGACTTGAAGGCCCTGCCGCCCCCAAGGCGGCCCTCTTCGCGTCAGAACGTGCCAGGAAACGCCCCGCCGTCGGCCAGGACGTTCTGCCCTGTCAGGTAGCCCGCCTGCACGCTGCACAGGAACGCGCAGATCGCCCCGAATTCCTGCGGCGTGCCGTAGCGGCCCGCCGGAATGGCCGCCTGGTGCGCGCGGCGCACATCGTCTTCGCTCTTGCCGGTCTTCTGGACGGTCGCCTGGATGTTGGCCGACAGGCGATCGGTATCGAACTTGCCCGGCAGCAGGTTGTTGATCGTCACGCCCTTCGCCGCAATGGAACTGCGCGAGGCGCCCGCCACGAAGCCCGTGAGGCCGCTGCGCGCGCCGTTGGACAGGCCCAGGATGTCGATGGGCGCCTTCACCGCGCTCGACGTGATGTTGACGATGCGCCCGAAGCCCCGTGCCGCCATGCCGTCCACCGTGGCCTTGATCAGCTCGATCGGCGTGAGCATGTTGGCGTCCACCGCCTTGATCCAGGCATCGCGGTCCCAGTCGCGGAAGTCGCCCGGCGGCGGGCCACCCGCGTTGGTGACCACGATGTCGAACGCCGCCCCGGGCCCGCCCGCCACCGACAGCGCGGCGGCCCGGCCCTCGGGCGTGGTGATGTCCG
>NZ_BAAJYR010000537.1:0-1965 GCF_057546605.1 Acidovorax sp. KPB24-03
GCGACCGGCGTGACGGGCGCCACTGGCGCGACAGGGGTGACCGGAGCCACGGGCACGACCGGCGCCACCGGCCCCCAAGGGATCCAGGGCGTGACCGGCGTCACGGGAGCGACGGGCGTGACCGGCCCGACAGGAACCACCGGAGCGACGGGGCCGACGGGGCCTCAAGGCGCTCAAGGCAATCAGGGAGTTCAAGGCATCCAGGGCGTGACCGGTGCCACGGGTGTGACCGGCGCCACAGGAGCGACCGGCGTGACGGGCGCCACTGGCGCAACGGGGGCCACGGGCAGCGTAGGCTCGTTGACCACATCCCAGTCTACGGCCACCAATTGCAACGGCGGTACTGGCGAGGACACCCGGACGGCGACCTGCAGCGCGGGCAACGTCGTGTCTGGCGGATGCAATTCGACCGACTTCCGCAACGTCATCGCATCATCCTATCGCTCGTCCGCAACGCAGTGGTCCTGCAAGTTCAACTGCACCGAAGTCGCCAACGTGGTGGCTGAAGCGTATTGCCAGTAACGCCCCTCCGTGAGGCATCCCGGGATATGAACGCCTTCGGCTTTCCGTGCCTGCGGGTGCCACGGCACCCACAGTGATCCGCCCCCGCATCTGCCTGAACATGATCGTGAAGAACGAGGCACCGGTGATCACCCGGTGCCTCGCTTCGGTGCGGCCGTTCATCGACCATTGGGTCATCGTGGACACGGGCTCCACGGACGGTACGCAGGACATCGTTCGCCGCTTCCTGCACGACCTTCCCGGCACCCTGCACGAGCGCCCGTGGAAGAACTTCGCGCACAACCGCAACGAGGCCCTGGAACTGGCCCGCCCGCATGCCGCCTACCTGCTGTTCATCGACGCCGATGAGCAGCTGCGCATGCCGGCGCAGTACCGGTGGCCGGCGCTCGACGCGGACGGCTACCTCTTCCTGTGCGATATGAACGGCTGGGAATACCAGCGCAACAGCATGGTGGCCACGCGCGTGGACTGGCGCTGGGAAGGCGTGCTGCACGAGTACCTGGCCGCGCCCTCGCACGGGCCCTGGCAGACGCTGGCGGGGCCGGTCATCGAGGTGGCCCATGACGGCGCGCGCGGGCGCGATCCCGACACCTACCTGCGCGACATCGCGGTGCTGGAGCAGGACCTGCGCGAGCACCCGGACAACACCCGCAATGTGTTCTATCTGGCGCAAAGCTACCGCGACGCGGGCCGCCTGCAGGACAGCCTGGAGTGGTACCGCCGCCGCGCCGGCATGGGCGGCTGGGAAGAGGAATCCTGGTACGCACTGTTCCAGGTGGCAGTGCTGACCGAGCGCCTGCAGATGCCCGACAGCGCGGTGCGCGACGCCTATCTCGCCGCCTACGCACAGCGGCCCCAGCGCGCCGAACCGCTGTGCGAGCTGGCGCGCTACCACCGCCTGCGGTCGGAGTTCGCGCTGGCGCACCTGTATGCCCAGCAGGCCGCGCGCATCCCGAGGCCGGCGGACATCCTGTTCGTGGACGGCGCGGTGTACGCCTGGCGCGCGCTGGACGAACTGGCCGTCAGTTCCTTCTACGCCCCCGGCGCGCAGGACCAGGGCCGGGACGCCTTGCGCCAACTGCTGCGCGATCAGCGCTTTCCGGCATCGGAGACCGCGCGCATGCAAGCCAATCGCACGTTCTACGGGCTGTGATGGCCCGCTGAGGGAACGGTCGCAGGCGCTGCGGCGCTCCCCACCGGCCACCCACCACGGGACGGTCTGCCGGCCCCAGCTACCGCGCCATGGGGCTGGCCACGTGCAGGCACCGATCGGTCTGCGCCAACCGCTTTTTTCCGCGCGGTGACAATGGCTGGATGCCCCTGCCTGCTTTCGTCACCCCCCTTGCCACCCGCCGCACCCTGCGCGCGCCAGGCCACCCGCCATGCACTCCATGAAACCGCCAGCGCCCCCTGCCCCGCCCGCCGGCTGGACGCGCCGCGCAT
>NZ_BAAJYR010000538.1:0-1948 GCF_057546605.1 Acidovorax sp. KPB24-03
GGCCGGCATCCGGCACCACCGAGGCCACCCTGGGTCGCCCTGCTGGCGGCTGCACGCCGTGCCGCTGGGCCTGGCCACGCTGGCGGCCGTGGGCATCCGCGTGGCCACGCTGTGGTTCGCCGTGCTGTGCGGCTTCGTGGCCATCGGGTTGCTGGAGCGCCGGCGCGCGCCGGGCGAAGCCGGCAGGTGAGTGCGCTGGCGCAGCGCGTCAGCCAATGGCCGGCTCTGCTGCCGGCTCCACGGGCCGCAGCTTCGCACGCCCCTCCGCCAGCGCCTCGGCCGTGATGGCGGCCTTGTGGCGGTGCGCGGTCGCCGCGTCCGACAGGATCTTCCACAGCGCATCGTTGCCAGGCGACATGTGGTCCAGGATGCCGCTGGCGATCAGGTCGGCCGGGTTCTGCAAGCCCGACGTCTGCGCTCCAGGCCGCGTATAGCCCGCCCCCAGTTGCTCCAGTTCCGTGTTGGACAGCGGCCGGGCCTCGCCGCCCCGGGCCGTCGATCCGTCGAAGAACTCGGGGTGGAACTGCAAGCCGATCAGCGGCGCGCGCGGCTGGGACGATTCGACCGCCATGATGGCCCGCCAGGCGGTCTCGCCCCCTTCCGAGGGAATGGTCCGGCGCAGCGAGGTGCTCAGGTGCGGCCGGCCCTCCGGTGGGTCGATCACGGCCTGGTGGTGATAGACGGCCGCGCGGATGCCTTGCAGCGCTGTGCCGAAGACGCCGACGCCGTTCTCCGCGACCTCGGTGGCCCGCGCCTGCCCGGCTTCTTCGCCCTGGTCGTTGCCGAGCGTGCGGACGCCGACCTGGTGCCCCACGTGCTGCTGCAGCGCCGCGCCGAAAAATACATTGGTCATCTGAAAGCCCCGGCAGATCGCCATCAAGGGCACGCCGCGGTGAAAGCACTGGTGCAGCAGACCCATTTCGAGCACGGACCGGCGGTAGTCGCCCTTCCAGTCCGTCTGCGGCTCTGCCTGCTGGTTGTACAGGCGGGGCGAAAGATCTTCGCCGCCAGGCAGCACGACGGAGTCCACGTGCCGGGCCAGGATCTCGGCCTTGGCCAGGATCTGCGCGATCTTCGGCAGGGCTTCGGGATTCGCCAGGGCATCGATCACGAGGCGCTGCGGCAAGGATTGGTCGCTGCCCGGCTGCGAGGCCAGATGTTCGAGGTGCGCCTCGACCTCCGCATCCACCGCCTTCGCCTGCAGCGAGGCGGCCCGCATCTCGACCCGCAGAGGCAAGGTGCCCGCCACCGCCTCGAGCTTGGCAACCACGCGCGGGACGGTGATGCCCCGCGAGTCATGGGAGACCAGCGTGGCCGTGGTGGGCCGGGTAAGGCCGACGGTCGCGTCGGACACCGCGTCGATGGTGAAGCGCCCCTTCGTGCCCAGGAACAAGGTGTCGGTCAGGACGGACGGTCCTTGGGTGGCGGACGCTTCGATCCGCGTCCCCTCGGCCACCGAGGTGCTGAGAAAGTGCGTGCCGGGCATCTTCACGCCCGTGAACACGCAATCGCCCGTCAGTTGCGCATCCTCGAAACTGCAGAGGTGCAGCTCGCTGTCTTCGAAGCGAACGCCGCTCAGTTCCGCGTGCAGGAACATCGTCTCCTTGAATTCGCAGCGCTTGAAAGCGGTGTTGCGCAGCGAGGCGCCCGCCAATGACACGCTTTCGAACCGGCAGCTTCCGAACCGGCTGCCTTCGATGTGCGTGTCGGCCAGGGAGCTGGCATCGAACTGGCAGCGCTTGAAATCCACGCCCGAGAGATCCCACCCCCGCAGGGCCGGATCACCCTCGGCCCACTGCACGCCTTCCAACACGTGGGAATGGCCCGCGGCGGCCAATGCGGCCGCGAGCGACGGCTTGCTGCGGCCGGCCGCATCCAAGGCGCCCGGCGGTGCATCGGCCACGGCCTGCAGGAGCCGGTGCAGCAAGGCGGTGTCCGCCGCGCCCAC
>NZ_BAAJYR010000539.1:0-1947 GCF_057546605.1 Acidovorax sp. KPB24-03
GCCAGCAGGCACGCATCCGGGTCCGCGCCGCGCACCGCTGCCGCATGCACCCCGGCGATGTGCTCCGGCAGGGCGAGCCGCCCCGCCAGCTCCACACCGCAGGCCAGCAGGTGCGCGTCGTCCGACGCCAGCAGGTGGCCGCAGGTCGTCGGCGCGGCATAGAACCACAGCGCGTCCCGAACGGACATGGGTTGGGCCGCGAGCAGGCGGGCAATCCCCTCCAGACGCACGGACGCATCGGGTTCGTACCGCTCCGCGAGCGCGATGCGCACGAAGGCCGCCCCCGCGATTTCTTCGGGGCGGGTCTGCGCCTGCGCCTCCACGCAGGCCACTTCGTCCAGACACGCCGGCCCGTAGTAGCGGCAGGCGTCCATCAGCGCGTCCAGCCGCTGATCGACGGCCTTGAGGGCCCGGACGGTGTGGGCCTGGCGCAGAAGCCCCGCCCGGCGCCCATAGGCGCGCACGGCGATGCCCATCTGCCGGGCCAGCATGCCGGGCAGTGGAGGGGGCGCGGAAGGGCGAAGGCGAGTGATCATAGGCCAGGCGAAGAAAAGCAAGCAGGCAGCGGCACCGTCGGAAACTCCATCGGAACCGGAAAGGGCGGCCAGGGCATCGCGCAGCGGACGCAGGCGCGATGCATCGCGGCGAACCGGGTCAGTTCAACTCGATGGAGCCGCCTTCGATGCGATGGGTTTCGACGGCGGCCGAGGTGATCTGGTGACCCCGGGTCTCGACCGATCCGTCCTGGGAAAACTGCATGCGCGCATCGGCGCAGCGCAGCAGCACGCGGCTCACCGCACTCACGTCCAGGTGGGTCACTTCGAGCGACAGCGCGCCGGTGGCCCGGTCGAACTGCCAGGGCGGTGTGGCCGGCGCGCCGGGGCAGGGCCAGGCGGCGACGACCAGCGAGGGCAGGGGCCTGCCATCCGGTGCTGGTGCTTCCTGGCCAGAACCCAGCGCGGCCAGCACGAACTGGCCTTCGATCACGCCGGGCACTTGAGAGGCCAGTTCCGCGCGGTATTCGCGGCCCTGGCAGCGAAGGACCACGGTTCCATCCGCATCCTGGCGCAGGACCTGGGCGGGCTGGAGCGACCACGCGGTGGCGGGATCGGCGGCGGGGCCGTCCACAGGCAGGGTGCTTCGGAGCATGCGGGAATCAGTTTTCATGGATGCCTCCGGAAAGCGTGGTGACGTCGCTTGCGCCGATGAGGCGGATGCTGTTGCCGTTCACGGTGATGGTGCCGTCGGCCTGGAGGATGAGCGAGCTGGAGCCCACCTTCAGGGTAATCGTTTCGGCATCCATGGTGATGCTGGAGCCGGCTCCCCCGCCGCCTTCGCCACCGCCCGAGGGCGCGGTCACGTTCTTGGCCATGCCGCCGCCGCCGGCATCTCCGCCGCCCCCGCCGCCGCCTCCCACGTTGAGGCTGTACTTGGTGCCCACCACCGTGCTCTGGTTGGTGCCGACCTTGACGTCCTGGTCGCTGCCCACGGTGGTGCTCTGGTTCTTGCCCACGATGGTGGCCATGATGGCGCCCACGTTGAGGTTGTAGACCACGCCCACGTTTTCCATGCGGCCGACGCCCACGTTCTGCATCGAGGCGATGCCGATGGTCTCGGTCTTGAACTTGCCGACCTTGATCGACCAGTTGCTGCCGATCCTGTCCTTCTCGTTCCTGCCGATGGTCTTGGTGCGGTTCTTGCCGATGCTCACCGTCTCGTCGATGCCCACGTCCTCGCGACGGTTGTCGCCGATGCTGATCTTCTCGTCGTGATCCACGCGCTCAGTGCGGTTGTTGTGCACGGTTGATCTTTTCATCGCTGGTCCACGGTTCTCGGTGCGGTCGCGGTGGATGACGTTTGGTCTCGTCCCGGTCGATGGTCTTGCGTCGGTCGTTGCCGACCACTTGTCTCGTCGTTCTCCCACTTCGGTGAGCTGGTCCTTCTGCG
>NZ_BAAJYR010000540.1:0-1941 GCF_057546605.1 Acidovorax sp. KPB24-03
CTGAACCTGCCGCGCCAGGCGCAGGGCGCGCGGCCGCTCGCCGCCGGCGATCTGGTGCAGGCGCGCGAGCGGCCCTATGGCTTCGAGTTCGCGCGCGGCGACACCCGCGAAGCCTTCTTCCTGGTGCTCAACGACGACTGGTACGAGGAGATGGACTCCCGGCCGCTCGCCCTGTGATGCGGCGTGCCGCCTTGCCATCCAGCGTGCGGCCCCGGCGCGCGCTGGCGCGCTGGACCGGGATCGCCGCCATCGGCCTCGCCGCGCTGGGGGCGGAGGTTCCGGCCCACGCCGGCACCTGGGGCCTGTGCGATGCCGCCGCGCCGCTGAGCGCCACCGATCAGGACCGCATCCTGCGCTTTGCCGCGGTGGTCAAGCAGGTGCTCGACGCCTCGGGCCAGCGCGTGGCGCTGATCTCGCGCTCGGGCCTGGACCTGGGCCGCTTCGGGGTGCGCTACTCGCACGCCGGCCTGGCCCTGCGGCCGCAGCCGGACCGCCCGTGGGCGGTGCGCCAGCTGTACTACACCTGCGAGGAGTCGCGGCCCCGGCTGTTCGACCAGGGCATTCCGGGGTTCCTGATGGGCCGGGACGATCCATCCCGGGGCTACGTTGCCATCGTGCTGCTGCCCGCGCTGCCCGCCGACGCGCTGGAGCGCACGGCCCAGGATAAGCGCGCCGCGCTGGCCCTCCTGGCGGCCGACTACAGCGCCAATGCCTACCCGTTCAGCACGCGCTACCAGAACTGCAACCAGTGGGTGGCGGAGATGATGGCCAGCGCCTGGGCGCCGGCCGGCGACACGCCCCCGACGCGCGAGCGCGCGCAGGCGTGGCTGCGGTCGGCGGGCTACCGGCCCGAGCCGATCGGGCTGGGATCGCACGGGGTGGTGTTCGCCGCGCATTTCGCGCCGCTGGTGCATGTGGACGACCACCCGCGGGACGACCTCTACGCGCTGCGCATGCGGGTGAGCCTGCCGGCCTCGCTGGAGGCCTTCGTGCACGATCGCATGCCGGGCGCCGAGCGCATCGAGCTGTGCCACGACCGCCGCCAGATCGTGGTGCGCCGCGGCTGGCAGGCGCTGGGCCCGGGGTGCGAGGCCGGGCCGCAGGACGAGGTGATCGCCCTCGATTCCTAGCCAGATGGGGCCGGGCGGTTGCGCGGCGGCGTCAGTTGCGCTGGCCGCCAGTGATGTACTGCTCCATCTGCTCGATGATGAACTGCTGCTCGGACATGATGTTCTTCACCAGGTCACCGATGGAGATCAGGCCCACCAGCCGATTGGCGTCGTCCACCACCGGCAGGTGGCGCAGCCGGTTGTCTGTCATGAGCTGCATGCACTGCTCGCTGCTCTGGTGCGGCCGCACGAAGCGCACGGCGCGGGTCATCACGTCGCTCACCTGGGTGGCGCCGGAGGTGCGGCCCAGCAGGGCCACCTTGCGGGCGTAGTCGCGCTCGGTCACGATGCCGGCGATCTGCTCGCCCTCCATCACCAGCAGCGCGCCGATGCCCTTGTCGGCCATGAGCCGCAGCGCATCGAGCATCGAATCGGAGGGCCCGATGGTGTGGACCTGGGCATGGGGCTTGGACTTGAGGATGTCGGCGACTGCGGTCATGGGGCCTCCCTGAGTGAAGTGGCGTGGATGGCTGCAGTTTCCGCCCAACGGCGGGGTGCGCGCAACAGGGGTTTGCGAAGCGCCCGGGGCGGCGATGCAGTTGGTTGCAAACCCGCGCGCCGCCGGTCGCCGGTCGCCGGGCCCTCGGACCGCGCTTGCGCTCTCAACTCAGCGTCGCCCGCCGAACAGGCCGCCGCCGAGCTTGACCAGGTCCGACAGGCCGACCTGGCCGTCGCCGTCCTGATCGAGCAGGCTGCCCAGCACGCCTCCACCCAGGCCACCCAGGCCGCCCGGCTGCCGGGCGCGGTCGCGCTCGTGGCCGAGGGTGCGCCC
>NZ_BAAJYR010000541.1:0-1933 GCF_057546605.1 Acidovorax sp. KPB24-03
AAAACGAATTGAAACTTTGTTTTAGTTCAAGTAATGACGAATCGTTCTCTAGGTAGCAATACCAAAGAAACATTCACATTACGGCATAACGCGCGAGGTGAAAGACCTCGCAAGTACTTGAAAGAAAATGGAGATGTTTTGAAAGAGACGTCAAAGTTATAGGGTCAAGTGACTAAGAGCATGTGGTGGATGCCTTGGCGATTACAGGCGACGAAAGACGTGATAGCCTGCGATAAGCTTCGGGGAGCTGGCAAATAAGCTTTGATCCGGAGATTTCTGAATGGGGAAACCCACCTCGCAAGAGGTATCGCATACTGAATACATAGGTATGCGAGGCGAACCGGGTGAACTGAAACATCTCAGTAGCTCGAGGAAAAGACATCAACCGAGATTCCGAAAGTAGTGGCGAGCGAAATCGGAAGAGCCTTCTAGTGATAGCACGACTGTTAGCAAAATGGGATGGAAAGCCCAGCCATAGCAGGTGATAGCCCTGTATGCGAAAACAGACGTGTGGTACTAAGCTAGAGAAAAGTAGGGCGGGGCACGAGAAACCTTGTCTGAATATGGGGGGACCATCCTCCAAGGCTAAATACTCGTAATCGACCGATAGTGAACCAGTACCGTGAGGGAAAGGCGAAAAGAACCCCGGGAGGGGAGTGAAATAGATCCTGAAACCGCATGCTTACAAAAAGTAGGAGCCCGTAAGGGTGACTGCGTACCTTTTGTATAATGGGTCAGCGACTTACATTCAGTGGCAAGGTTAACCGAATAGGGAAGCCGTAGAGAAATCGAGTCCGAATAGGGCGTTCAGTCGCTGGGTGTAGACCCGAAACCAAGTGATCTATCCATGGCCAGGATGAAGGTGCCGTAACAGGTACTGGAGGTCCGAACCGACTAGTGTTGCAAAACTAGCGGATGAGCTGTGGATAGGGGTGAAAGGCTAAACAAACTTGGAAATAGCTGGTTCTCTCCGAAAACTATTTAGGTAGTGCCTCAAGTATTACCGTCGGGGGTAGAGCACTGTTTTGGCTAGGGGGTCATGGCGACTTACCAAACCAAGGCAAACTCCGAATACCGACGAGTACAGCTTGGGAGACAGAGCACCGGGTGCTAACGTCCGGACTCAAGAGGGAAACAACCCAGACCGCCAGCTAAGGTCCCTAAAATTGGCTAAGTGGGAAACGAAGTGGGAAGGCTAAAACAGTCAGGATGTTGGCTTAGAAGCAGCCATCATTTAAAGAAAGCGTAATAGCTCACTGATCGAGTCGTCCTGCGCGGAAGATGTAACGGGGCTAAGCCAGTTACCGAAGCTGCGGATTCACAGTTTACTGTGAGTGGTAGGAGAGCGTTCTGTAAGCCTGTGAAGGTGTCTGGTAACGGATGCTGGAGGTATCAGAAGTGCGAATGCTGACATGAGTAGCGTTAAAGGGGGTGAAAAGCCCCCTCGCCGTAAGCGCAAGGTTTTCTACGCAACGTTCATCGGCGTAGAGTGAGTCGGCCCCTAAGGCGAGGCAGAGATGCGTAGCTGATGGGAAACAGGTCAATATTCCTGTACCGATGTGTAGTGCGATGTGGGGACGGAGAAGGTTAGCTCAGCCAACTGTTGGATATGTTGGTTCAAGCCTGTAGTCGTGCCTGGTAGGCAAATCCGCCAGGCTTAGATGAGGGGTGATAACGAGTCTGCTTGCAGACGAAGTGAGTGATACCCTGCTTCCAGGAAAAGCCACTAAGCTTCAGCTACACACGACCGTACCGCAAACCGACACTGGTGCGCGAGATGAGTATTCTAAGGCGCTTGAGAGAACTCAGGAGAAGGAACTCGGCAAATTGATACCGTAACTTCGGGAGAAGGTATGCCCCAAGTAGGTGAACCTGTACAAGGCGAGCCCAAAGGGGTTGCAAAAAATCGGTGGCTGCGACTGTTTAATAAAAA
>NZ_BAAJYR010000542.1:0-1931 GCF_057546605.1 Acidovorax sp. KPB24-03
ACGGGCGCGCACGCGGCGCGCCGGATCGATCAGGCCGGCGGTGAGGTCGCCGGCGCCCACGTCCTCGCGCAGCGCGCGGGCAACGTCGTCCTGGGCCAGCGATGCGATGCCGCCGTCCAGGGAAAGGGGGGATTTCGTCATGGGCGGCAAGCATAGCGGCATCGCATAGACTCGCCGCACTTTCGGCCCGGCTCTGCCCATTCCCATGACCACTGCCATCCCCAACGCCTCCGCCTCGTCCGCGACGCCCTACGGCACGCTGCCGCCCGCCTCTCCCCTGCCCGAGCGCCGGCCCGTCAGCCTGCCGCGCCTGCAGCAGATGCGCGAGGCCGGCGAAAAGATCACCATGCTGACCGCCTACGACGCCACCTTCGCCGCCATGGCGGACGCGGCGGGCGTGGAATGCATCCTGGTCGGCGACTCGCTCGGCATGGTCTGCCAGGGCCTGCCCAGCACCGTGGGCGTATCGCTGGACACCATGGCCTACCACACGGCCAGCGTGGCGCGCGGCCTGCACCGGGTGCAGGGCACGGCGTGGCTGATCGCCGATTTGCCCTTCGGCACCTACGCCGAAAGCCGCGAACAGGCCCTGCGAAGCGCCTGCACGCTGATGCAGGCCGGCGCGCACATGGTCAAGCTCGAAGGCGGCGGGTGGACGGCGCCGACGGTGGAGTTCCTGGTGCAGCGCGGCGTGCCCGTGTGCGCCCACCTGGGCCTCACGCCGCAGACGGTGCACGCCCTGGGCGGGTACCGCGTGCAGGGCAAGGGCGACCTGGCCGCGCGCACCCTGCGCCAGCAGGCGTCCGAGCTGCAGAACGCGGGCGCCACCATGGTGGTGCTGGAGATGGTGCCCGCCGCGCTGGCCCGCGAGCTCACGGCCGAGTTGCCCCACTGCCACACCATCGGCATCGGGGCCGGCAGCGGCACCGCCGGCCAGGTGCTGGTGCTGCACGACATGCTGGGCATCCACCTGGCCAAGATGCCGCGCTTCGTGCACGACTTCATGCAGGAGGCGGGCAGCGTGCGCGGCGCGATGCAGGCCTATGTGCAGGCCGTCAAGGCCGGGCGCTTTCCGGACGACGCCCTGCACGCCTGGTAGGGCGGCCCGCGCCCGGGCCGCCCCTTCGGCCCGTCCCTTCCTTTTCCTGCAGCCCTCTTTTTTCCGATCGGGATGACCCATGCTCATCGCACACACCGTGGCCGACCTGCGCCAGGCCCTCGCGGGCCGGGGCCGGCCCGCTTTCGTCCCCACCATGGGCAACCTGCACGCCGGCCACATTTCACTGGTTGAGCAGGCCCGGCCGCTGGGCGAGGTGACCGTTGCCAGCATCTTCGTGAACCGCCTGCAGTTCCTGCCCCACGAGGATTTCGACAGCTACCCGCGCACCTGGGACGCCGACTGCGCCCAGCTGCGCGAGGCCGGCTGCGACGTGCTCTTCGCGCCGCGCGAGGCCGACCTGTACCCCGAGCCGCAGACCTTCAAGGTGCATCCCGACCCCGCGCTGGCCGACATCCTGGAGGGACACTTTCGCCCCGGGTTCTTCGTCGGCGTGTGCACGGTGGTGATGAAGCTCTTCGCCTGCGTGCTGGGCGCGAGCGGCGGCACGGCCGTGTTCGGCAAGAAGGACTACCAGCAGCTCATGGTGATCCGGCAGATGGTGCGGCAGTTCGCGCTGCCGGTGGACGTGGTGGCGGGAGAAACGCGGCGCGCGGACGATGGCCTGGCCCTCAGCTCGCGCAACGGCTATCTCGGGGCGCAGGAGCGATCGCGCGCCATGCAGCTGGCCCAGGCCCTGCGCGCGCTGGCGGACGGCTTTCTCGCGGGCGGGAGCGATGTCGGCGAGCGGGAGCACCAGGCCCTGGAAGCGCTGCGCCGCCAGGGCTGGGCACCGGACTACCTCACCGTGCGGCGCCGCCACGACCTGCAGCCG
>NZ_BAAJYR010000543.1:0-1930 GCF_057546605.1 Acidovorax sp. KPB24-03
CACCAGCCGCAGGCCCATGCGCACGGCCGGCTGCGGGTCGGCCACGCCACGCACGGGCTGGGGCTCGCCCTCCAGGGTCGCGTCCCAGTCGCTGTGCACCGCATCGATGGGCAGCACGCGCACGCCGTGGCGCACGGCGTCCTGCACCAGTTGCGAAGGCGTGTAGAAACCCATGGGCTGCGAGTTGAGCAGCGCCGCCAGAAAGCATGCGGGCTCGTGGCACTTGAACCAGCTGCTCGCATAAGCCAGCATGGCGAAGCTGTAGGCATGGCTCTCCGGGAAGCCGTATTCGCCGAACCCTTTGATCTGCTGAAAAATGCGCCGGGCAAAATCTTCGCGATAGCCGTTGGCAGCCATGCCTTCCATGAACGGCTGTTCGAAATGGTGGACGCCACCGGTGCGCTTCCATGCGGCCATGGAGCGGCGCAGCTCATCGGCCATGCCAGGCGTGAAGCGGGCAGCGATCATGGCGATCTGCATGACCTGCTCCTGGAAGATGGGAACGCCCAGCGTGCGCTCCAGGGCCTCTGTCAACTCTTTGTGCTCCAGTTCCAGCGGCTCGCCGCGCAACCGCCGCTCCCGGGCCTGCAGGTACGGGTGCACCATGCCGCCCTGGATCGGCCCCGGCCGCACGATGGCCACCTCGACCACCAGGTCGTACAGCTCGCGCGGGCGCAGTCGCGGCAGCATGCTCATCTGCGCCCGGCTTTCGATCTGGAACACGCCCACGGTGTCGGCCGCGCAGATCATGTCGTAGGTGGCGCCGTCCTCGCGCGGGATGCCGGCCAGGTCCCAGTGCTCGCCGCGCAGCAGGGCGCGCAGGTCGAGGGCGCGGCGCAGCGCGCTCAGCATGCCCAGGGCGAGCACGTCCACCTTCATGAGGTGCATGTCGTCCAGGTCGTCCTTGTCCCACTGGATGATGGATCGGCCATCCATGCTGGCGGGCTCCACGGGCACCAGCCGCGTGAGCTTGCCCTCGGTGAGCACGAAGCCGCCGACGTGCTGGCTCAGGTGGCGCGGAAAGCCCTTCAGATCGCGCGCCAGCTTGAGCCACAGTTCGGCGATGTGCGGCGCCAGTGGCTCGTCCACGGCCTCGGCCAGTTCCTGCAGGCGTTCGGTGGCGATGGCCTCGTCGAACCAGTGGTGGTCCTTGGCGAAGGCATCGATGAGCGCGGGCGCCACGCCCAGCGCCTTGCCCACGTCGCGCAGCGCGCTGCGCGTGCGGTAGCTGATGACCACGGCCGCGATGGCCGCCCGCTCGCGGCCGTACTTGTCGTAGATGTACTGGATGACCTCTTCGCGCCGGTCGTGCTCGAAGTCCACGTCGATGTCGGGCGGCTCGTCGCGCTCCTTGCTGATGAAGCGCTCGAACAGCAGCCGCGTCTTGGTCGGATCGACCGCCGTGACCCCGAGGCAAAAGCACACCGCCGAATTGGCGGCGGAGCCCCGCCCCTGGCACAGGATGCCCCGGCTGCGGGCGTAGCGCACGATGTCGTGCACGGTGAGGAAGTACATCTCGTAGCGGCAGTGCGCGATGAGGTCGAGCTCCTTGGCGATCTGCGTGCGCACGGCCTCCGGCACGCCCATCGGGTAGCGGCCCTGGGCGCCCTGCTCGGTGTACCAGGCCAGGGCTTCGCCCGGGGTCATGCCGGGCGGCACGGTTTCCTTCGGGTAACGGTAGCGGATCTCGTCGAGGCTGAAGGTGCAGCGCGCCGCCACGGCGAGCGTGGCCGCCAGCAGCGCAGGCGGGTAGATGGCGGCCAGCCGCATGCGCGCGCGCAGGTGCCGCTCGGCGTTGGGCTGCAGCGCGAAGCCGCATTCGGCCACGGGCCGCCCCAGGCGCACGGCGGTCACCACGTCCTGCAGGCGCTTGCGGCCACGCACGTGCATGTGCACGTCGCCCGCCGCCACCAGCGGCAGGCCGAGCGTC
>NZ_BAAJYR010000544.1:0-1927 GCF_057546605.1 Acidovorax sp. KPB24-03
AACGCCGTCAAGCTGCTGATCGACGGCATTCCTTCCAACGACAACGCGGGCGGCATGCCCTACCTCGATGCGGTCTTCCCCATCGACATCGAGGCCATCGAGGTGGTGCGCGGCACCAACGACCCGCGCTACGGGCTGAACAACATCGCGGGCAATGCCAACGTGGTCACGCGCACGGGCGGCAACGAGGGCCGCGCCATCGCCACGGTCGGCAGCTTCGGCACGCGCGAGGTGCAGGTGGCCAAGGGCATCGAGAGCGGCAACTGGAGCCAGAACTACACGCTGGCCTGGCGCGAGTCGGATGGCTACCGGGCGCACGCCGACGGCACGCAGCGCGCGCTGTCGGGCAAGTGGTTCTACACCAGCGACGACGGGCGCTGGCGCACGGGCCTGACCGCCCGCTACTACCGCAACCGCGCGCTCGAATCGGGCTATCTCACGCGCGAGCAGGCCGAGGCCGCGCCGCGCTCGTCCCCCGCCTATGCCAGCGCCGACCGCAGCGAGCGCGAGACCGGCCAGCTCGCCCTGCACATCGACGGCGAGCTGGCCGACCGCCTCTCCTGGTCCGCCAAGGCCCATGGCACTCATTACGAGAACCAGCGCTGGGTGCGCTTTTCACAGGCCGCCGTGCAGCAGGAGCGCGACAACGACGAGACGCACCGGGGCGCCCTGACGTCGCTCACCTGGCGCCCGCGGGTGGACTGGGCGCACGAGTTCACGCTCGAAGGCGGTGTCGATGCCCAGTGGCAGAGCAACGCCGCGCAGCGCTACCGCACCATCGAGCGCGTGCGGACCTCGACGTTTCGCGACTGGAACTTCGACCTGGACACGCGCGGCGCGTACCTGCAGGCGGTGGTGCGGCCTGTGGCGGCGCTGAAGATCGTGCCCGCGCTGCGGGTCGACCGCATCGGCGGGCATTTTTCCGACGGGCTTGCGCGCACCAGCGCGCCCGTGCACGACTACGGCACCATTCGCCAGCCCAAGCTCAGCGTGGCCTACGCGCTCTCGCCCGACACCAGCCTGTACGGCAACTGGGGTCGCACCTTCCAGATCGGCACGGGCATCGATGCCTACCGCACGCAGTCGCGCAACCTCGATCCCTCGATCAACGACGGCTGGGAGGTGGGTGCCAGGTTCCGCCCGCTGCCCTGGCTGGAGGCGCGCGCGGCACTGTGGCGCCAGCGCGCCTCGGGCGAGGTGGCGCGCGTGCTGGGGGTGGATGGCGTTCCCGATCCCGGGGGCCTCGGCAACGTGGGCCGCACGCTGCGCAAGGGCTACGACCTGCAGCTCAACGCGCAACTGCACGCCCGCTGGACCGGCTGGCTGGCCTATTCGCGCCAGGTGGCGCGCATCACCACGCCCGACCCGAGCGCGCCCGCCACGGCGGGCCGCGAGGTCGAGAACGTGCCGCACCACCTGGCGACCGCCGGCATCACCTACCGCGCCAGCGAGCAATGGGAGCTGAGCGCCTCGGCCAGCGCGCAGGGCGACTACTTTCTGGACCGCACCAACACGCAGGGCCGCGCTGGCCGCTACGCGCTGCTGAACCTCGGCGCCACCTGGCGCCTCACGCCCGAAATGGACGTGTCGGTGCAGGTGAAGAACGCCACCCACCGCCGCTACGTCTATGCGTGGTACGACAGCGGCTCGTCGGGCTATTCGCCGGGGGATGGCCGCAGCGTGTCGGCCTCGCTCGGCTGGCGGTTCTAGGCGCCGCGCGGGCCGCCCCAGAAAAACGCCCCACGGCCAGGTGGGGCATGGGGCGGCGTCCGGTGGCGCAGGGGGCGGTGGCGTCAGAAGGTTTCCCAGTCGTCCGCGCCCGTGCCCGCCATCGCTGGCTGCTTGGCGGCTTTGGCGGGCGCGCCGCCAACGGGGCCTTGGCGGGCGATGCCTGCAGTTTCCGCGCAGGGGCGGGCATGGCGCGCGG
>NZ_BAAJYR010000545.1:0-1919 GCF_057546605.1 Acidovorax sp. KPB24-03
GCGCGTGCTGGTGCTGCCGCTGTATCCGCAATATTCGTCCACCACCACGGCCAGCGTGGTGGACGACGTGCAGGCCTGGACGCGCAGGCAGCGGCGGCTGTTGGAGTTTCGCTTCGTGAACAGCTATCACGCGCACCCGGGCTACATCCAGGCCCTGGCGCAGAGCGTGCGCGCGCACTGGAAGCGCGAGGGTGGCCGGGCCGAGCAACTGGTGATGAGCTTTCACGGCATTCCCGCGCGCAACGTGCAGCTGGGCGACCCCTACCAGCAGGAATGCCTGACCACCGCCACGCTGGTGGCGCAGGCCCTGGGCCTCTCGCCCGAGCAGTACCGGGTGACCTTCCAGTCGCGGTTCGGCAAGGCCCGCTGGCTGGAACCCTACACCGAGCCCACGCTGATCCAGATGGCCCAGTCCGGCACGCGCAGCGTGGACGTGATGTGCCCGGGCTTTCCCTGCGACTGCCTGGAAACCCTGGAGGAAATCAACCAGGAAGCGCGCGAGGCATTCCTGCACGCGGGCGGCCAGGCGTTCCGCTACATCCCCTGCATGAACGACGACAACGCCTGGATCACCGGCCTCAGCCAGATCGCCCAGCAGCACCTGCAGGGCTGGGACGGGCACTGAGGCACGCCGAGCACGGACGGCCCGCCATGCAGATTTCCGCCCCTTCCGCCACCCGCACGCTGTGGTTCACCGGCCTGTCGGGCGCGGGCAAGACGACGCTGGCGCAGGCCTTCGCCAGCCGGCTCCAGGCCCGCGGCATCGCCTGCACGGTGCTGGACGGCGATGTGCTGCGCGGCGGCCTGAACGCCTCGCTCGGGTTCAGCGCCGCCGACCGCAGCGAGAACATCCGACGCACGGCCGAGGTGGCGCGCCTGTTCAACGAGGCCGGGCTGTGGGTGGTCGCCGCCCTGATCTCGCCCCAGGAGAGCGACCGCCAGCGGATGCGCCAGATCGTGGGCGAGGACCGCTGCCGCCTGGTGTGGGTCCGCACGCCCCTGGCCGTGTGCGAGGCCCGGGACCCCAAGGGCCTGTATGCCCGGGCGCGGGCCGGCCAGTTGCCGGGGTTCACCGGCGTGGGCGGGGCCTACGACGAGCCCCGGGATGCGGACTTCGAGATCGATACGGCGGGGGCCTCGGTACAGGCCTGCGTCGAGGCGCTGTGGGCCACGCATGGCCCGCCCCCACCGCGCAGGGCCGGCGCAATCCGCCGAGCGCTGAAGGGCCCGGCAACACAGCCCGACAGGCCTGCAGCGCAATCAAATCGCCGGCATCATGCTATTGATTCAATAGCAAGCCTGTGGCCGCATGCGACACGGGCCACCCGCCACGGGCCCCAGTGCGGCCCCGCTCACTCCGGCACGCTGATCGCGCCGCTGGTCACGGTGATGGCATTGCCGTTCACCGGCGTGGCGGCGATGGCCGGCACGTTGGCCGCCGTGATCGCGGGCGCGCTGCCCGGCTGGCCGCCGCGTGGCACCGTGCGCACCACCTGGCTGGCGGGCAAGGCGGTGCCGTTGGCGAGGTGGTCGTACATGGCGTCGAGCGCACGGTTCAGGTAGACGTGCAGCGGGATGTAGCGCGTGTCGTAGCCAGGCAGCACGCCGGTCAGGCCAATGAAGCTGTCGAAATGCTGTGCGTTCGTCACCTCGATGTAGCGCAGGCGGCTGGACGCGCCTTCCACCCGGCGGTTCAGCGCCGCATAGGGGCGGGAGGTGTGGTTGACCGGCAGCAGGGCGTCCGAGCGGCCGTGCACGATGATGGCGGGCTTGCCGCGCAGGTTGCCGCTGCGGCGGGTTTCGTCCACGCCGGCTTGCAGCCGCTGCGCCGCGTCGTCGGTGCCCGTCACGAGGTTGCGCAGGCACAGCGCGCCGCTCAGGTTCCAGTCGCGCGCGCCGGTGGCGCTCTGCGACAGCAC
>NZ_BAAJYR010000546.1:0-1902 GCF_057546605.1 Acidovorax sp. KPB24-03
CCCCGCCCTGGCCTCGCGGCCATCGGCCGGGGCCGGTGTTCCCGCTCCGCCGCCCCACGACGCTTCATTTTCAGAAAAACGAATGACTTCCCGCAGCCCCATCAAGCACTGCCGCGAATGTGGAACGGCCGTGGTTTACCGCGTTCCCGACGATGGCGACACCAAGCACCGCGCCGTCTGCCCGGCCTGCCACACCATCCACTACGAGAACCCGCTGAACGTGGTGGGCACCGTGCCCGTGTGGCACGACCAGGTGCTGCTGTGCCGTCGCGCCATCGAACCGCGCCGGGGCAAGTGGACCCTGCCCGCGGGGTTCATGGAACTGAACGAAACCACCGCGCAGGGCGCGGAGCGCGAGACCGACGAGGAAGCCGGCGCGCAGATCCAGATGGGGCCGCTGTTCAGCCTGTTGAACGTGCAGCACGTGGGGCAGGTGCATTTCTTCTACCTGGCCCAGCTGCTCAGCGACGCCTTCGATCCGGGCTACGAAACCCTGGAGGCGCGCCTGTTCACCGAGGACGAGGTGCCCTGGGACGAGATCGCCTTTCGCACCGTGAAGACCACGCTGGAGCGCTATTTCGCCGACCGCAAGGCGGGCAGGTTCGGGCTGCACTGCGTGGACATCGACTGACCCGCCTGCCTTCGCGGGCCATGCGCTTCTGCCGGCTCCATGGAAAAAGGGCGCAGCCACGTCACCGTGGCCTGCGCCCTTTGGCTTTTCGGGGAGCCGCTACCGGCGCGGCCGCCCGAAGATGGCGTCAGCCGATCACTTGAGCCACTTGTCGGCCGACTGCTTGAGCGTGCCGCGGGCATCCAGCAGGCCCCAGACGAACTCCATCACGCGCGAATAGTCGGCATCGTCCTTAGGCAGCATGAAGCCCAGGGTGTTGGTGGGCGTGAGCGGCGCGTCGATGAATGCGGCGGTCAGGCGCGGGTCGGCCTTGGCGTAGTGCAGGGCTTCGTAGGTTTCGGTGATCATCACGTCGCCCTTGCCTTCCGCGATCAGCGCGGGGATTTCGGCGTTCTTGTCGTGCGTGCTGACCTGCGCGGCGGTCAGGTTCTGCAGCACGAAGGTTTCGTTGGTGCCGCCGGGGTTCTTGATGACGCGCACGGACGATTTGTTCAGGTCCTGCAGCGTCTGGTACTGGGCCTTGTCGGCCGTGCGCACCAGCGCCACCTTGCCGAACGGCGCGTAGCCGGGGAGCATCTCGATCTGGCGGATGCGCGTGACGTTGCGGGTGATGCCGCCCACGGCCACGTCGAACTTGTCGCCCTGCAGGTCCTTCATGAGGTTGGGCCAGCTCGTGGCCACGTACTCGACCTTCACGCCCAGTTCCTTGGCCATGAGTTCGATCACGTCGATGTCGTGGCCGCTGTAGCCGGCATCGGTCTTGATGGCGAAGGGGCGGTAGTCGCCGGGCGTGCCCACGCGCAGGACCTTGCTTTCCATGATCTTGTCCAGCCGGGGGCCGGCGTGGGCAGCGGTCACGAGCGACAGGCAGATCACGGCGCCAGCGGCGACCAGGGAACGCATTTTTCGAGCAATCATGGCAAGGGTATCCAGAGGTTGAGGGGGAGGATCGCAACGGCACGGCGGCCATGGCACCGGCCGCGAACGCACCGCCGGCAAGCATAGCGGAGAGCGGTCGCGCTGCGGTGCATGGCATGCGGAAAGCGGGCAAAGCGCAACACCCCGCGCGCTCGCGGCGGGCCGCGCCAGGCACCGCGCATCGCGCGCTCACCTCGCCCCATCCGCGCCCCTGCCACCGCCTGGGTCCAGGCCCGGCGCCTCAAGGCTTGGATTCGATGAAGAACGGCAGCCCGCCGCCCGCCGAGGCCGGCGCCATGGGCGCGGCGGCATCGCCGGTACCGCCACTCTGGGGAGAGGCCGGTGACGGCGCC
>NZ_BAAJYR010000547.1:0-1899 GCF_057546605.1 Acidovorax sp. KPB24-03
GGCGGCCGGCAGCGGCGACAGCTGCAGCCCGCGCTCGCCCGCGTCGTCGGCCATCAGGATGCCGATGCCACCCGAGCCGGTGACCACGCCGACATCGGTGTTCTGCGGCAGCCGGCCCGTGGTGGAGTGCAGGTAGGCGATGTCGAGCATCTCCTCGATTGAAGCGGCGCGCCAGGCGCCGCACTCCTCGAACACCGTGGCGTACACCGCGTCGTCGCCGGCCAGCGAGCCGGTGTGCGTGGATGCTGCGGCCGCGCCCAGTTCCGTGCGCCCCACTTTCATGATGACCACGGGCTTGCCGGCATGCGCGGCCTTGAGCAGAGCGGCGCGCAGGCGATCGCCATCGCGGCAGGACTCGAGCGCCGCGCAGATGACGCGCGTATCGGGGTCGTCCACGAGGTAGTCGATGCACTCGGCGACATCCACGTCCGCCTCGTTGCCCGTGGCCACGATCTTGCTGAAGCCCAGGCCGCGCAGCGATGCCGCGCCGTAGGCGGCCGAGCCGAAGGCCCCGCTCTGGGTGGCCAGGGCGATGGGGCCGGGGCGCGGCTTTAAGCCATTGAGCGCCGTGGAGAAGGTGGCAAAGAAGCGCGTGGGCACGTTCAGCAGACCCAGGGAGTTGGGGCCGACCATGCGCACCCCGGCATCGCGGCACAGGCCCACGATGCGGTCCTGCAGCGCGCGTCCCTCGGCGTCCACCTCGGCAAACCCGGCCGTGAGCACCTGGATGGCCTTCACGCCCTTGGCGATGCTGTCACGCACCGCCGCCTCCACGCCCGCCACGGGCACGCAGATGATGGCGTGGTCCACCGGGTGCGGGATGTCGCGCACGCTGGCGTAGGCCGGCAGGCCCTGGATGGTGTCGCCGCTGCGGTTGACGGGGTACAGCGGCGCCTCGAAGCCCCCTTCGAGCATGAAACGCAGCGGCCTGCCGCCGATGCGTTCGGGGTCCGACGAGGCGCCCACCAGGGCGACCGACGTGGGGTGGAACAGCGGGTGCAACGAATGCATGGGAAAGCGTCCTTCTGTACGGGGTCTCTGTCTGGTCGGTTCGGAAGGCTGGCGTGGCCAGGGCGGCTCAGTGCAGCGCGGGCCGAGCCAGGCGGTCCAGGTGCGCGAAGCGATCGCCCCACCGCAGGCTGCAGGCCAGCGCGTGCATGGCCAGACGCGCCGCGGGCAGTTCGCGCGACATGCCGATGCCCCCGTGCAGCTGGATCGCGGACTCGGCCACCTGGCGCCCCGTGACCGACAGGTAGAGCTTGACCAGCGCGATGTCGCGCGGCGAGCCGCTGGCGGAGCCCTCACACAGGTCCAGCACCTGCCGGCGCACCATGCCGCGCACGTTCTCGTAGGCCACGTACATCTCCACCACGCGGTGGCGCAGCGCCTGGAACGTGGCCAGCGCCACGCCGAACTGCACGCGCGTGGTGAGGTACTCGATGGTCTGCTCGATCATCGCGCCGATAGCGCCCACGGTCTGAGCGCAGGCCAGCAGGCCGCCGACCGCGCTGGCGCGCTCCACGCGGGTGCGCACGTCCTCGCCCTGCGCCAGCACGCTGGACGCCGCCAGCGTGACGCCGGTCAGGGCGATGTCGGCCGTCTGACGCCCGTCGATGCCCAGCCAGGTACTGGCGTGGCCCGGCACCGCATCGCGCGGTGCCAGCACCAGCAGTGGCTGGCCATCGTCCTGTGTGGCGACGAACACGAAGTGCGTGGCGGGCTCGGTCAGGTCGGCGCCATGCAGGCGGCCGTTGAGCGTGAGGCGATCGCCATCGCGCACGGCAGCCAGGGGCACCGGGCCCATGTCCAGAACGGGGCAGACCGAGGCCTCGCCCGCGGCCATGGCCCGCAGCACGTTGCTGGCGCCCGGCAGGCCGGCCAGCAGCAGGGGCACCACGG
>NZ_BAAJYR010000548.1:0-1897 GCF_057546605.1 Acidovorax sp. KPB24-03
CGGCGTGGGGGTGGCGGGGCTCAACGCCCTGGCGATGGTGCACGACGCCCGGCTGGCGCGGGGTGCGCCGGCTCCGGCCGCGCCGCCGGCCTGACGCCTTCAAGCGGCGATTCTTGCACCGCAGCAATTCGGGAACGGGTCCGACACGCCGGCCCTGGCGCCTGCCATGTAATGGGTTTCAGCTGCGCGGGTTCCGTGCAGCCCCCGCAACCCCGAGGAGGACCATCCCATGAAGCAACACGCCACCATCCGCGGAGAAGTCACGTACCGCGAAGGCGACGGCATGCCGATCGCCATTCCCGAGGGCCCTGTCGAACTCGCCCACGCCCCCGACAGCGTGACACTGAGCTGGACGGCGGACAACGACGCCGCCGGCCTGGCCGCTATGCCGCGCGACCAGTACGAGCTCTACGTGCAGGACGGCAAGATCCTGCCCAAGGGCGGCCAGGCGGAGCAGGAAGACCACGTGGCCCCGGCCAGCGCCTGACCTCCCCCGCCATTTCATGACCCAACCGCTGCAGCGGCGGCCGCCCCCGCCGCCGCTGCACGCCATTTACGACCTCAGACTCAGGGCACGGGGCGGGTGAGGTACACCGCCTCGCGGCCCACGATGGGCGCTCGCGTGGGCATCATCACCGTGCAGCCGTCGCACAGCGCGCGGATCTCCTGCGCGCCGTCGGTGGCGATCAGCTCGCCCTCGGCAAACACCTCGAACCCCACCAGCGGCCGCGTGAAGCGGAACTCCGGCGTCGTCACCATGCAGGTTTGGAGCAGCTCGTAGCGGCGCTGCGGACCGGGCGCAGGCCGCTCGCGTTCGATCAGCCCGAAGTACCCCAGAAAATCCAGTGCCGCCGTGGTGGCCACCTCGCCCGCCGAGCGCAAAAAGTGCTGCCCGCACTCCACCACCAGCCCCGTGCCCGCGCCGCCCGCCTCCCCCAGGCGGCCGTGCTGGATCAGCGGCGTGCCCGACCCCAGCCCGCTGGGCATGAGCAGGTGCACGCCCGGCCGGCCGATGGCGCAGGCCACTTCGGTATTGCGCGAATAGGCGGGGTACACCCAGAACGGCTCCACGTCCTGGCTGGTGGAGTGGATGTCCAGCACGTGGTCGGCCGCGGCCACCACGGGGCGCAACTCGCGCGCGCGGCGCATCTCGATGCTGTCCAGGCTGCCGTCCAGCTCGGCGGCCGACCACACGCGGTTGAGGTTGTGGTCGATCTGGCGGCTGTCGAACGGCCGGCTCTCGTCGAACGATTCGTAGGCCTGCACGTTGGCGAAGCTGATGGTGAGCGTGCCCTTCAACGGGCGCACGCCGCTGTCCAGCAGGTGCGTGGCGGCCACCATGCCGCAGATCTCGTTGCCATGCGTGAGCGCATTGATGAGCACGTGCGGCCCGGGCTGGCCCGAGGCGAAACGGTGCACGTAGGGGATGCCGGTGTTGCCCTCGCGGTAGGCGGACAGATCGCGGGGCAGGACTTCGAACAGGGGCGGGGTGAGGGTCATCGCGGTGCGGCGGAGGGCGCCATCGGCTGCGGCGGCCCGTCCGGGGTGAAGGTGGTGGGGAAGCCGGCCATCGTAGCCGCACCGCGCGGCCTTTGCAGGGCCCGGCGCGGTCCCCGTCACGCCATGCCGGACACCGGAATGGCGCTCTTGTACGATCGCCGGCACCGGCCCCCGCCCTTGGGAGCGGTCCGCGCAACCCACCCCCCCTGTCCATGACCCCGCCCTCCATCACGTGGCTCCCGCTCGCGCAAGCACACGCGCGTTGGCCCGGCGGCTGGCGCGAGGCATTGGCCAGGGCGCGCGGCACGGCCCCGCCGCTCGCGGACGCCAGCCGGGTGTACTGCGTGGAGGGCCCTCTGTCGCTGCCCGAACTGGCCTGGGATGGGACAGCGCCCTG
>NZ_BAAJYR010000549.1:0-1894 GCF_057546605.1 Acidovorax sp. KPB24-03
CGGCGCTGGGCGTGGCGCGTCCGGCGGGGCACACCGTGCCCGGCATCGACGATCTGCGCGCGGCCTGGGTGCCGGGCGCGCCGGTGGTGGCGCTGGTGTTCTACCGCTCGCACCTCATGGCGGGCAATACCGCGGCGTTCGACGCGCTGGCGCTGGCGCTGGCCGGACAGGGGCTCAACCCCTTGCCGGTGGCGCTCGATTCGCTCAAGGACCCGCTGTGCCTGTCCACCCTGCAGGACCTGTGCTGCCAGCATGCGGTGCAGCTCGTGCTGAACACCACGGCCTTCGCGGCGCTGGAGGAGGGGGCCGCGCTCGCGGGCGATGCGCCGGTGCTGCAGGTGATCGCCAGCGGCGGAAACCGCGAGGACTGGTGGGCGGACAGCCAGGGCCTGCGCCCGCGCGACATCGCCATGCAGGTGGTGCTGCCCGAGATGGATGGGCGCATCGTCACCCGCGCCATCAGCTTCAAGGGGCTGTCGCACCGCTGCGCCTTCACGCAGGCCGACGTGGTGGCCTACCAGCCCGAGCCCGATCGGGTGGCGTTCGTCGCTGCGCTGGCCCAGCGCTGGTGCCGGCTGCGGGGCCTTCCCAACCCGGACAAAAGGCTGGCGCTGGTGTTGGCCAACTACCCCGGCAGCGAGGGGCGGCTGGGCAGCGGCGTGGGCCTGGACACGCCCGCGTCGGTGATCGGCATCCTGCAGCGCCTGCGCGCCGAGGGTTACGCCCTGGGCGACGCCGCGGCCGCGCCGGCCGATGGCGATGCGCTCATGCGCGTGCTGCAGCAGGGCATTGCGAACGACCCCGCGCAGTGGCCGCTGCGTCCCGCCTGGCAGAGCTACGCCCTGGCCGATTACCGCGCGCGGCTGGACGCGTTGCCGGAGGGCATGGCGCAAGCCATCCACGACCGCTGGGGCCCGCCCGAGGCCGACCCGCTGCTGCGCCAGGGCCGCTTCATGATCGCGGGCCTGCGGCAGGGGAATGTGTTCATCGGCATCCAGCCGGCGCGCGCCAATGCGGCGGCGCCAGGGCAGGGCAATGCCAGTGCGCAGGACTACGCAAGCTACCACGATGCCGAGCTGGTGCCGCCGCACGGCTACCTGGCCTTTTACTTCTGGCTGCGCGACGTGTTTGCCATCGACGCCGTGGTGCACGTGGGCAAGCACGGCAACCTCGAATGGCTGCCCGGCAAGAGCCTGGCACTGTCGCAGGTGTGCTGGCCTGATGCGATCCTGGGACCGCTGCCCCACCTGTACCCCTTCATCGTGAACGACCCGGGCGAGGGCGCGCAGGCCAAGCGCCGCAGCCAGGCGGTCATCATCGACCACCTCATGCCACCGCTCACCCGCGCCGAAAACCACGGCCCGCTGCAGGACCTGGAGCGCCTGGTGGACGAGTACTACGACGCGCTGCTGGTGGATGCGCGCCGCGCCACGCTGCTGCGCCGGCAGATCCTGGATGCGGTGCGCCGCCAGCACCTGCTCGAGGGGCTGGACCTGGCCGCGCCGGACGACGATGCCATCCTCGCGCGCATCGACGCCTACCTGTGCGAGCTGAAGGAAACGCAGATCCGCGATGGCCTGCATGTCTTCGGCGCCTCGCCGACGGGTCGCCAGCGGCGCGACACGCTGCTGGCGCTGGCCCGCTATCCGGCCGGCGACGGGCAGGGTGCTCAGGCCGGGCTGCTGCAGGCCCTGGCCGACGACCTGCTGCCCGGCGATCCCTTCGACCCGCTGCAGATCGAGGCGGCGCAGCCCTGGCAGGGCCCACGGCCCGAGGCGCTGCAGGCTGTGGACGCCGGCCCCTGGCGGCACCACGGCGACACGCGCGAGCGGCTGGAGCTGCTCGCCCAGCAACTGCTGGAGGACGGCGCACCGGCCGCAGCCTGGCCGCGCAC
>NZ_BAAJYR010000550.1:0-1880 GCF_057546605.1 Acidovorax sp. KPB24-03
GTCGGCCCAGGCGCCGGGCGCCAGGGTCGCCAGCAGGGCCGCCAGGCCCCAGGCGTGCAACCTCGGGCGCGCTGTGGGGCACAGGGACAAAACAGGGCGCAGCCGGGGTATGTGCATGGGGCAGGAGGGGAAGCCGGGACCGGCGTAGTGTACGCAGGCGCCTGCCCCCCGCCATGGGGCGGTGGCCAAGGCGAGGGCCCTGTGGCAGATCCCGCGGCGGGGGCGTCAGCCGTTGGTGGCGATCACCGCGCTGATGAGGCCGGGGCCGGGGAAGTCGGCCATGACCATGCCCACCTGCCCGTGCAGTTCCCCCCCCCCGGGCCCATGCGGGGGTACAGGAGCTGGTTCGTCCCGTCGAAGGCGATCGAGCAGATGCCGATGAAGCATTTGACGCGGGGAAAGTCGGGCCAGCTGTTCTTCCAGCCCGGGGTGGTCCGCCCCGTCATGAGCAGGGGGGCGTTGGTCTGGGGGCTCGACGCCCCGCTGGCGACGAAATAGGGGAACGAGCCGGACGCGGCGCTCAGGTAGTTGATGTAGGCCTGGTCGCGGCTTCCGGCGATCGCCGCGCGGGCATGTGCCTTGACCTTTTCCCACTTGTCGTACAGGTCCCAGTTGGTGCCCAGCTTCCATTCGTCCTGGATGCTGAACGCGCCGGGGTACGCGATGCCGTACTGGTGCGTCGCGGTGAAGTTCTGCAGCACCACGATCTTGCCGCGCAGGTCCTTGAGCACGGGGTTGCCGCCGGTGCCATCCGTGGGCGGCTGCCAGAAGGCGGCCTGGTTGGGCTGGTAGTAGCGGTTCTTGAACGTTTCCTCGAAAGTCTCGGTGTTGCCGCCGCCGTCGCCCTCCTGCTTGATCCGCATGAACACGGTTTCCGACGGGTGGGTCTTCAGGAAGTCGATCACGGTGGCGAGCACGTCGGAGAAGTACGCGTACTGGAATTGGATGCCGTGGTAGATCGGCAGTTCGTCCTTGGTGTGGTTGCACCGGATGTCCAGCACGCGGATGCCGGATTTGAGTTGGTTCGCCAGCGGCATCGACTGCGTCTGGGTGATGTCGCCGCCATAGAACGACATGGTGTCGTGCGTGCCGGGCAGGGACAGCTCGCTGAGCCTGCGCCCGTCCGGCAGGTGCGCCATCCAGTCGGTGTTGCTGGTCTTTATTTCCGAATCATGTGAATATCCCTGCCGGCTGGCCGCCAGCTCGCCCGTGGGCACGTGGATCGCCGCGCATTGCATGAGCACCTGAGTCATCGTTCACCTCCTAAAAATGCATGTTTGTGAAAAATCGGTTGCCGGGCGGGTGGTGCCGCCCACCTGTAGCAGCCGGCACCCCCGACCCGCAAGACTAGAGAGGCAGTGCCTCGCGCGCATCCCTGATATCGGGGATGCATGCCGTTTTTCCTGCGTGCAGCGCCCCTGCCGATGAGCGCGCCCGCACCGCTGGCCGTGGCCGCCGTGCTGCTGGTGGAGGACGACCCCGCCTGCGCGCGGCGCCTGGCCCGCCTGCTCGGGCAGGTCCATCCCGGGGCATCGGTGGCGCACGCCGGCAGCCTGGCCCAGGCCGGCGCGTTGTGGCCCGCGCGTGGCTTCGATCTGGCGCTGGTGGACCTGCACCTGCCGGATGGTTCGGGACTGGCGCTGCTGGAGGCGTTTTCGCGAGCCCGACCGTCACTGGAGGCCGTGGTGGTCTCCGCCTGGGGGCACACCGACACGATCGTCGCGGCCATCCAGGCCGGCGCGCGGGGCTACCTGCTCAAGAGTGCCGAAGACGATGAACTGGTGCGCGCGCTGGCCTGCATGCGGGCCGGGGGGGCGCCCATCGACCCGCTGGTCGCCGCGCGCATCCTCGCCCTGCTGGCCTCGGCCCCCCGGCCAAGG